>JBAXLL010000005.1:0-18168 GCA_037134835.1 Verrucomicrobiota bacterium | reverse complement strand
CACCACCACCATGACCACCGCCACCCATCCCACCCCGCCACCGGCCTTTTTCCGGCCGCCCGAACGGCCGCCGTTCCTCGACGCCACGCCGGGCCGCAACGTGCACGATTTTCTCGTGCTCACCCAGCGGCCCGACCTGACGCCGGAAATGTTTCCGCCGCCCAACCGACCGGCACGCCGCGAACATTTCCGCCGGGCCTGACGGAACGGCCCAGCTTTGCCCTGCCTTGGTTCAAACCCGGGCATGGGGGCCAAGTCCCGGCGGCCACACCTGTGCACGTCTCACTTCACCGGCTTGTCCGGCGCGCCGAGCAGCGGCTTCATGATTTTCACGCGGATCAGGTAGCCTGCCTGGTTCGGGTGGATGCGGTCTTCGACCCAGATGTCCTCGCGTGGCTTGCCATCGGGCGTCAGCATCACGTCCCAGAGATCAATGAAATGGAGATTCTTTTGCGTGGCGATGTAGTCTTTCAGCAGCTTGTTGGTCTGCACGCGCACCTCGCGCTCGTCCCACCGGGCGGGTCCGGGCGTGGTGCTGCTAAAGGCAATGGGCACGGTCGGCAGCTTGGCCCGCACCTTGGTCACGAATGCCTTGAAGTCGGCGAGCACCTGCTCGGGCTTGCGACCGTTGTGGACGTCGTTGCCGCCGGCATGAATCACGATGAAGCGCGGCTGGTAGCCCGGCACGAGGCGGTCGGCAAAGAACAGCAGGTCGGACATCTGAAGCGAATCAATGCCGCGGTTGATGACCGTGTAGCCGGGCAGATCCTCGGCGAGCGTCTTCCAACGGAAAAATTGCGAGTCCCCGACGAGCAGGATCGCACCCTTGGGCGCCGGGGTGGCCTTGTCGTCCGCCTCGTAATCGGCGACATTTTTTTCGAAGCGGTTTCCTGCCGCGACGGCCGAGGCCGGCGCAGCCAAGGGGGCAGAGGGCGCAGCTGGGGCGGCAGCAAATGCCGATGAACCAAGCACGGCCAGCAGGCCGGCGACAAACCAAGGGAGTGAACGAAGGACCGGACAACGAATTTGCATGGGGAAAGCGAGAGACGGGTTGAGCGCTCATCCTGCGTGACCCGCGCGTCTCCCGCAAG
This sequence comes from Verrucomicrobiota bacterium, assembly GCA_037134835.1. Taxonomy (GTDB): domain Bacteria; phylum Verrucomicrobiota; class Verrucomicrobiia; order Opitutales; family Opitutaceae; genus CAIYUN01. Next base: position 17,077 of record JBAXLL010000005.1, on the reverse strand, counting down.
CGCAAGTTCGACCGGTAAATCGAGGCCAGGACTGCAGAATTTTGGCGCTCAGCTGCGATAGTCTGCGTTCTCGCTCACGTATTCGTGCGTGAGGTCGGCACCGAAGACCGTCGCCGACACGTCGCCCGCGCCGAGCGCGACCTCAATCTCCACGCACCGCTCGTGCGGCGGATAGTCCACTGCTGCCACAAAAACCCCGTCTTTCGGCGGCACGCTCGCGTAAAGCTCTGCCGCGCGCAGGTGCGCGACGAGCGCGGCTTCCTTTTGCGGGTTCAGTTGGAACACCCCGCCGGCAAAAATCTCTATGCCCCCCATCCGCACCGTGAGCTTCGAGAGGTCCGTGCCCGGCGCGTGCGCGCCGACGTGCTTGCCGATGGCCTGCACGAGCCGGCCGACGTTCGGGTCGTTGCCCGCCACCGCGCACTTGAAGAGCGGCGCGTTGACTATCGCCTTGCCCAGCGCACGCGCCAGCGCCGCGTCGGGCGCGCCCGTCACCGCGACGCGGATGACATGCCGCACCCCCTCGCCGTTGCGCACGACATCCTCGGCGAGGTCGCGGCACACGGTCGTGAGCGCCGCTTCAAACGCCGCCCAATCGGCGCACGGCACGCGACCTGACGACACCAGCACCACGGTGTCCGACGTGCTCGTGTCACTGTCCACGCTGATGCTGTTAAAGCTCGGTCCCACCGCACGCGTCAGCATCGCGCGCAACGCGTCACGTGGCACGGCGAGATCGGTGAACAGATAGACCAGCATCGTCGCCATATTCGGCTCGATCATCCCCGCGCCCTTGGCGATGCCGACGATGCTGCCGACGCCCACGGTCGCACGGCGCACTTTCGGATAAAGGTCCGTCGTCACGATGCCCTCCGCCGCCGGCAGCACCGATCCGCCCGCGAGCGCGGCGGCGGCCGACGGCAGCGCGGCGACCATCGCGTCCACCGGCAGGCCCCAGCCGATCACGCCAGTCGAGCTGGGTAAAATTTGCTGCGGCGAAAACTGCAGCAGCCGCGCCGTCTCCACGCACACCTGCTCGCCCGTTTCGACGCCACCCGGTGCGCAGACGTTGGAAATCTTGTTGTTCACGATGATCGCGCCGAGCGTGTCCTCGCCGAGGCGCTTGCGCCCAATGATGACCGGCGCACCTGGAAACGCGTTCCTGGTGAACACCGCCGCGAAATCCGCCGTCGGGCGGTCGAGCGCGATGAGCGTGAGCGTCATCTTGGCCGGCTTCGGTGCCTCGCGCGGGGTGAAGTCGAAGCGCGCCGTGCCGACGCGGAAGCCCGCCGGCAGCGCTGCCTGCGTGGCAAGCCACACGCGATGTTCGGCGCGGTTCTGAAACGTGAGATTCGTGCTGGGCACGCGCAACCAGTGGGCGGATGGCGGCACAGAGTGAAGAAAAATTTTACGGCCGATGCTTTCCGCCACCCACTCCTTCCAAAAAATTTTGTGGAAAATCTTCAAGCGTGTGCCTTAGTCGGGCGCATCCGTCCTTCATTTCGTCCAAACACGTGAGCGCCCTCCCCTGTTTTTTTTTCCCGCCGGCGGCTGATCGCCGCGCGCCCTGAAACCACATGGACGTTGCCGAGCTTACCGCCAAGGCTAGGGTGCTCCTTGAGGCGCTGCCTTACATTCAGGATTTTCGCGGCTCCACCTTTGTCGTCAAATACGGCGGCAGCTTCATGGACGACCCCGATCCCGCCGCGCGCAACCGCGTCGCCGCCGACCTCGCGTTTCTGGCCGCCGTCGGCATCAATGTCGTCGTTGTCCATGGCGGCGGGAAGGCCATCACCCGCGCGATGGAAAGCTCCGGCCTCAAGGCAACTTTCATCAACGGTCTCCGGGTTACCGACGAGGCCGCCGTGGCCATCGTCAAAAAAACCCTCGACGACATCGTCAACAAGGACGTGTGCGATTCTCTCGCCCAAGCAGGCGGCAGGCCCCGCGGTCTGCCGGGCGACAGTGTCCTCGTCTGCCAGAAGCTCACCGTGGACGACGACGGTAATCCCGTGGACCTCGGCTTCGTCGGCGACGTCACCGAGGTGAAGGTGAAACTCATCAAAAAAGAAATCGCCGACGGTTTCACGCCCATCATCTCGCCCGTGGCCGAAGGGCTCGATACCAAGCCCTACAACGTCAACGCCGACGTCGCCGCCGGCCGCGTCGCCAGCGCGCTCCACGCCCGCCGCCTCGTGTACATGAGCGACGTGCCCGGCCTGCTCTCCGATCCAAAAAACCCTGAATCCCTCATCTCAACCCTCAAGACCTCGCAGGTGAACGACCTCAAGAAAAAGGGCGTCATTGACAAGGGTATGAGGCCGAAGGTTGCAAGCGCTGTCCGCGCTCTTGAGGAAGGCGTGCAGCGCGTCCACTTCGTGGACGGCCGCCTCGCCCACTCCCTGCTGCTGGAAATTTTCACCGACAAGGGCATCGGGACGGAGATTGTGGCGGGGTGAGCGAAATGCGGAATGGCGAGTGCGGAGTGCGGAATGATTATGCACCCGCCATGTTCGTGGTGGGTGGAGGGCTTGCCTCGCCACGTGCGCCTTTCTATTTCCAGTTTGATCGTAAGGAGCTTGCAAACTTGAGGTCGCGATTTGTGATCTCAACTGACGTGCATGGCGGACGCCGCTAAACTATGAAAACTCCGCGATTGCCAATCTGAATTCCGCACTCCGCAATCCGCATTTTAATGAAAGTTTCCGAAATCACCCGCCCCAGCGCGGCCGACCTCTATGACGCGCACGTCCTGAAGAACTATCCGCGCCAGCCGCTCACGCTGGTGCGGGGGAAGGGCGCGCAGGTATGGGATGACGCGGGCAAGAGCTACCTCGACTTTACCAGCGGCATCGCGGTGAGCGCGCTCGGGCACTGCCACCCGCATTGGGTCGCTGCCGTCCAGCGGCAGGCCGGCGAGCTGATTCACACGAGCAATCTCTTCCGCCATCCTAATCAGGCTGAACTCGCACGGCGGCTCGTCAGCCTCGCCGGGCCGGGGCGTGTGTTTTTCTGCAACAGTGGCGCGGAGGCCAACGAAGCGCTTATCAAGCTCGCGCGCCTCCACGGCCAGAAGAAGGCCGGCGGCGAGGAGGGCAAATGCTTCAAAATCATCTGCGCGAAAAACGCGTTTCACGGCCGTACGTTCGGCGGCATGAGCGCCACGCCGCAGGAAAAAATCCAGAAGGGCTTCCGTCCGCTCGTGCCCGGCTTCTCGTTTGGCGAGCTGAACAACCTCGCCTCGTTTGCCGCGCTGGTGGACGATGCGACCGCCGCCATCTTCGTCGAAACCATCCAGGGCGAGAGCGGGATCAACGTCTGCACGCCGGAGTTTCTGCGCGGCCTGCGCGAGCTGTGCACACGGCACAACCTACTGCTCCTGCTGGACGAGGTACAGTGCGGCGTCGGCCGCACGGGGAAATTTTTTGCCTTCGAGCACCACGGCGTGCAGCCCGATGCCATCGGCATGGCCAAAGGCCTTGGGGGCGGCATGCCCATCGGGGCGATGTGGGTACGGGAAAACGCCGCCGACCTTTTCCACCCCGGCTCACACGGCACGACCTTCGGCGGCACGCCGCTCGCCTGCGCCGCCGCCTTGGCCGTGCTCGATGTGATCGAGAAGGAAAAGCTGCTCGAAAAAGTCTCCACCCATAGCGCCCCATGGCTCGCCGCGTTGCAAACGCTCGCAGCGGATTTTCCCAAGCAAGTCCTCGGCGTGCGCGGCCTCGGCTACCTCGTGGGCGTGCAGATGGCCGGCGACCTCGCGCCGACCATCGCTGCGCTGCGCGAGCGCGGCCTGCTCGTGCCCGCGTCGGGCAACAATGTCATCCGCATGCTCCCGCCGCTCACCGCCAACCCCGCCGAGCTCGCGCGGTCCGTGGAGATTTTCCGCGCTGCGCTGGGTGGCGCGTGAGCTTCCGTCCTGTCGTAGGGTCGCTGACCCCAGCCAGGCCTGCGGTTTCCCGGCGTGGTAAAGCCTGCTGGCTTTCCTTGCCCTCGGATTTTTAGCCGTGCATCCCCATGTCATCCGTGGTTGAAATCCGCTGCTTTCTCCCCTTCCCTATGAACCTGAAGCTCCCTGCCGCTGTCTCCGCCGTCCGCGCATTTTTCTCCGTCGCGTCGGTCTGGGCCGTACAAGGTGCCCGCGGCACGATCCCGCCGGTTACACCCTAGCCACTACGCAATAAACGGCCCAAGGGGGGTTCAAACGGACCACACTTCCATGAAACTCTTCCGCCATGTGTGGTGTGCGCGATCGCAGCTCATCGCGGTTTGCCTACTGCTTGTCTTGTCGTGCTCCGAAGTGCCCGCCGCCGGTATGGTGCATCAGGCGGACACCACCGTCGTTGATGGCAACGGCCAGCCGTTGAAATTTCGCGGGGTAAGCTTGGGCGGATGGCTGCAGTGGGAGGGCTGGCTGTTCGGCGAAGGGATTTTGCTCCGGCACTCCACCATCGTCAGCCGGCTGCAGGAAATGGTTGGGGCGGATGAAACTAAAAAATTCACCGACGGCATCCACGCCAACTTTATCACCGGGGATGATATCGTTAAAATCGCCGCGCTCGGTTTCAATTCGGTGCGAATTCCCCTCAACAGCAAGCTGTTCGAGGATGAAGCTGCGCCTTATGTCTATAAGCCAGAGGCCTGGGCCTTGCTGGATCGCGTGCTGGACTGGTGCGCAAAATCCAAGATGTATGTCATTATTGATCTCCACTGCCTGCCCGGCGGTCAGTCCAAGTGGGCGCCCGCCGACGCGCTGGACACAGGCAAATTAGTCTGGAACCAGCCCGAATACCGCAAACGGACCGTTGCGCTCTGGAAGGCGATCGCGGCCAGATACCATGATCGAACCATCATCGCGGGCTACGACCTGATCAACGAACCCGTCGCGCCCCATGGCAAAGATTTGGTTGCCCTCTACGGCGAGATCATCGCCGCCGTCCGGGAGGTGGACCCGGAGCACATGATCCTTCTTGAAGGAGACGATCTGGCCACCGATCTGTCGATTTTCAAGCAGCCGCCCTGCTCCAATCTGGCCTATAGTTTCCATATGTACAACTGGTTCGGCGACAACCGCAAAAAGAAGCTGGCGGAATATCTTAAAACGGCGCGGGAGCAAAAAGTTCCGCTTTGGTGTGGGGAGTTCGGCGAGAACAGCTACCCGATGATTGCCACCACGGTGGATCTGTATGAGAACACCGATGAGATTTGCGGCTGGGCCTTTTGGACGTGGAAAAAAGCCCCCAACAGCCATCCTGGCCTGGCCGTTATCAAGGTTCCTGAAAAATGGCGTGCGGTCATGTCCTCGATCAACGGCTTTTTTCACCGCAAGCCAGCGAAGGCGGTCGAGGCGGGACAGGAATTTCTTGCCGCCGTCCAGTTTTCCCAAGTCAGTGTTGACCTCACGATGCGCGAAGCGCTGCTGGGGAAACGTGCGGAAAATTTGCCGCAGAAACCTAGGTAATCGGATGAGGGGTACGCGCTGTCGGGTCCCTTGGGCTGGATCCGGCGCATTTGATTCAGTTTCCAGGGACCTCCATCCGCAGCCTTGCTTGCGGACGGAGAAGGCGGCATATTATCTCGTTGTTCATGCCCAATCTCACCGACCGCCAATGGCTCTGGCTCGCCGCCGCGTGTTACCTCGCGGGGTTCACGCTCGGCACCGTGTCGCTGCTACGGGGGCGGCGGCATTCGCGGGCGGCGATGTTCGCCACGCTCGCAGCGGGCTTTGCGCTGCAGACGCTCGGGCTTGCGCTGCGCGGGCGCGCGGTGCAGGGCTGCCCGTTGGGCAACACGTTTGAACTGTTCCAGTTCACGGCTTGGTCGTCGGCATCGCTGTTTCTCGTCGTAGGCACGACGTTCCGGGTGAGCTTGCTCGGATATTTCACAGCTATGCTAGCGGCGGTGCTCACGCTGGTGTCACTGGCGGTCCCGGCGTGGGACGCGGCGCAGCGGACTCACATTTTCGGCGCAAACCAGTGGATCGAGCTGCACGCGGCGCTGGCGGTCTTCAGCTACGGAGTGTTCGGATTGCTCGCGATCACGTCGGCGATGTTTCTGCTGCGAAATTATTCGCTCAAGTCGAAGCACGTCGGCGGATGGTTCTCGTTCCTGCCGTCGATCCTCGATCTCGACCACATCGGCGTGCGGTTGCTGGGGGCGGGTGTGGCGCTGCTCACCGCGTCGCTCGCGGTGGGCGCGGTGTATTGGCTGCCTCACCCAGAGACGGTCAACGTCGCCAAGCTGCTCGCGACCGTCGCCGTGTGGCTCGCCTACGCGCTTGCGCTCGGGCTGCGGTTGGGCGGCGCACAGCCGGCGCGGTGGCTGGCATGGGAGTGCGTGGCGCTGTTCGGCGCGGCGCTGCTGTCCCTCGCCCCGGTCAACTCCAGCCGGCATCCGCCGCCGACCCCCGCCGCGTCGGCGGCATCGGCGACGACGGAGACACGTGCGCCATGAGCGACGCGGCCACATTTTTTGTGCTCGGTGCAAGCCACCACCGCGCACCGCTCGCACTGCGCGAGAAACTCTCGCTTCCGGCGGAGAAGATCGCCGCGCTGCGCGCGCGGCTCGGCCCGGCGGCGGGCATACGCGAGCTGGCGGTGCTGAGCACCTGCAACCGCGTCGAATTCTACGGCGTGGCGGACGCGGCGGCGGTGGCGCGGCTGGAGGCGGAATTTTGCACCCTGCAAGGCGTACCGGCGGCAGAGTTCGCGGCGGCCCGGCGGCACGCGGCGGGTGGCGACGCCGTCGCGCACCTGCTTGGCGTCGCCGCCGGGCTGGACTCGCAGCTCGTCGGCGAAAACGAAATATTTGGCCAGGTGAAGGATGCCTATGCCGAGGCGGGCGCGGCGGGCGCGGCGGGACCGGTGCTGCACCGCGTTTTCCAGAAAATTTTCCAGCATGCGAAGCACATCCGCACCCACACGGCCATCACCGAGGGCCAGGTGAGCGTGGCCAATGTCGCGGTCGAGCTCGCGCTGAACATCTTCGGCAAGCTCGATACGGCGCGCGTGCTGCTGCTTGGGGCGGGCGAGATCGGCGAAAAGACGGCCAAGGCGTTCGTCAGCCGCGGGGCCGGCACCCCGACGGTCGCAAGCCGCCGGCTGGAGCGCGCCATGGAGCTGGCCAACGCGCTCAGCGCGCTGGCGATGCCATTCTGGCTCGCTCCGGTAAAATTAGGCGAATTCGACATCGTGGTGTGTGCAACCGCCGCGCCCGAGGCGGTGATCACCCGGGCCGCCGTGGCGGCCGCGATGCGAAAGCGGCCCGCGAGACCCCTGTTCCTTGTGGACCTCGCCCTGCCGCGCGATGTCGAGCCGGCGGCGGCCGAACTGGAGAATGTCTTCCTCTATAATCTAGATGATCTCGCCAAAATCGCCGATGCCAACCGCACCGCGCGCGAGTCCGAGGTCACGCGCGCGCGTGTCATCGCAGCGGAAAAAGCCGCCCAACTCTGGCAACAGGTCGCCCCACGCCTTGGGGTGGATGGCGGCAGCGGCACCGGCTCGACAGCGGACACAGCGCCTGTCGGGTAAGTCTGGGTGGCCCGATTTTGCCTCCACAACGCCAAGATATCACCGCAAGGCGAAGAGCACCCTCTAGGCTTCCGCCTTCCCTCTGCGCGTTCTTGGCGATTTTGGGATACAGTCTGACCGCCCCCGGATCAATCGGCCTCAACGAGCCTCTGCTGCCATGGAGAGCCGAAGCTGCGCCTCGAAGGCACCCAGCAGCTGCCGGGCCTCGTTGGCCGTCAGCGCCTGCGAATCGTAAGTGAGATCGGCGAACATCGTGCCGGCATACACGCCCACGGCCACGAGCGCGGCGGTGCCGGGACGGCACGGCAACGACACCGCCACATCCTCCAGCACTGCGTCGGGCAACGCGACGTGGCGCGCGGCGTTGAGCAGCCGGCTCTGGGCGAAGATCTTTCCGTCGTTGGTCAGCACGACCGTCGCGCGCGTCACGGGCCGCGCGGAATACGCGGGAATGCCGCCGGGGCCGCGGCGGCATAATGCCAGCAGGGCGGGAAATGTGAGGCCGAGCCGCCATTTTTTTACCATGTCCATGTCCTCGCGCGCGCGGCGCAGCAACCGGTCGCGATTCGCGAGCGACTTGGCGCGACGGTCGAGCGCGACCATACCAAAGACATTGGCGGCGGGCAGGGCGGCGTCGGCGCGCGCGCGGAGGTTCACGGGCACGGCCAGGCGGATCCAGTCGAGCGGTGCGACCACCCCGCGCGCCTCCCGCCATGCGCCGATGGCGGCAAAAAAGTCGCGCAGCAGCACGTCGTTCACGCCCGCCCCGGCCCGGCGTGCACCTACGCGCAACCGCTGGTAGTCCGCCGGCGTGAGCGTCAGCCTCGCCATGGCAGGCGGTGGGCGCGGCGTGGAGAAATTTCCGGGCGAGGCCAGCGGCGCGACCGTACGGCGCGCGAGCTGCCAGTTGAGCGCCAGGCCCAGCGTTAGGCCTGGCAGACGCGCCAGCAGCTGCCCAAACGAAGCGGCCAGCCGGCCGCGTCGCGCCAGCCGTTCCGGCTTTAGCTCCTTCGGCTCAACCAACACGCCCAGCTCGCGCGCGTAGCGGAGCAAAATTTCTTCGGTCAGCCCGAAGCCGCCCGCCCCGTCCATGACGGCATGATGACTCTGCACATAGACCTCCGTGATCCCGGCCTCCTCGGCGACGACGAGCCGAAAGCCGGGCGCGGCCTCAAGCCCGTGTGACGGGAACTCCGGCCAGACGCCATCGGCCACGCGCGCGCGCCAGTCAACCGGCAGGGGCCCGACGCCTTCCGGCCACATCCACGCGGGCCGGCCAGAACGCCCGCGCCGCACCACGGCCCGCGCAAGCGGATGCCGTGCCACGGCGGCGGCAAACGCCCGGGCGAGCACATCGCGTTGCAGCGCCCCGCGAAACCGCAGGCGGCTGCAAATCCAGCCCGGATAGCCGGGCCGGTCCTCGCACAGCAGGTATTCTTCGAGCGGGGTGAGCGGCAGTGGTTTCATCACGCGGCAGCGGACGCTTCCCGCGCCGCGAGCCAAAAAAGGTTGTTGTGATAACGGGCGCGCGGCCGGCAGTGTCAAGTGCGCCGCCATGTTGAAAACCCTCCGCAGCACTTGGAACGACCTGCGCCACCTTGCGCGCGCGCGGGATAACGTCATCGCGGCGTGGCCGAAGTCGTATTACCGGCGTGAGCTGATTCCGGTGCGCTGCTTGCACCGCTGGATGTTCGTCATCAACAATCCCGAGGGCGTGCAACGTGTGATGGTCGGCAACGCCAAAAATTACCGCAAAAGTCCCGGCAATACCCAGATGCTGAAGCCGCTCCTCGGCAACGGCCTCTTCGTCAGCGAAGGGGAGCTGTGGCAGCGCCAGCGCCGTATGAGCAATCCCGCCGTCCATGGTAGCCGCCTGCAGGGTTACTCAAAAATTATCACCGCCGCCGGCGAAAAGCTGCTCGCCGGATGGCGTGAGCACGGCGATGGCCACGAGGAGGACGTGACCGAAACCTTCACGCTGCTCACCGCCGACATCATCAGCGAAATCATGTTCGGCTACGCGCTGGGCGACCGCGTCCACACGCTCTACGACGCATTTGTCGAATACCAGGCCTCACACGGCCGGATGCACCTGACGGAATTTCTCGGCCTGCCAGCATGGCTGCCACGTCCCGGCCAGTGGCGCGGACGGCGTGCGGTGGCAAAATTCGACGAGGTGCTGGCCGAAATCCTCGCCGCCGGCCGCGCCGCCAATGGCGGCGAGTCACCCGATAATTTCCTCCACATGCTGCTCGCCTTTCGCGACGACGAGGGCCGGCCCATGGAGCCGTCGCTCATCCGCGACGAGATGGCGTCCATCTTCCTCGCCGGCCACGAGACCACCGCGATTACGCTCGGCTGGGCGCTCTGGCTGCTGGAAAAGCATCCCGAGGTCGAGGCGCGGCTCCTGGCCGAGCTCGACCGCGTGCTCACCGGTCGCCCACCGACATTTGAGGATGCACCCAACCTGCCCTACACGCGTGCGGTGATTGACGAGACCCTGCGGCTCTACCCGCCCGTGCACACGTTCACACGACAGGCCATCGGCCCCGACGAAGTGTCGGGGCAGAAGATCGCCGCCGGCCAGTTTGTCACCATCACCTCGTGGGTACTGCACCGGCACACGCTTTACTGGGAGGAGCCCGAGGTGTTCAAGCCGGAGCGCTTCCTGCCCGGCGCAACGCAAAAAATTGACCAGCGCGCCTACATTCCGTTCGGCGCGGGTGCGCGCATCTGCCTCGGCAAACATCTCGGGTTGCTTGAGTCCACCCTGCTGCTTGCGATGATTGCCCAGTCCTTCCGCCTGCGGCTGCGCCCCGGCCATCTCGTCGAACCGCTCGGCCGCATGACCCTGCGTCCGCGCCATGGCTTACCGATGCGGATCGAGCGGCGCCGGTGAGCCGGCAATTTTGTCGGGGCGTAGACTTGCTGCGCCCCGACAAGACCGGAAGCCTCGCCCTAAGCTGCCAGCATCCGCGCGAGCCAGTCGGCCGCCGTGCCTTTGGCCGACTGTGCGAGCAAGGCCCGCAGTAGCGCCGCCTGCTCCGCCGTCCGGGTCCGCCGTGCCGGATCGTCCACGCACGCGCGCAGTTCGGCGGCGAGCGCGGCGGGCGTCGCCGCGCCCTGGATATATTCGGGATACATCGCCTCGCCAAGCAAGAGGTTGGCGATGCCGATGAATTTCACCCGCACCAGCAGCCGGCCCAGCAGGTAGAACAGCGGGTCAGCCCGATACGTCACCGCCCCCGGAATGCCCGCCAGCGCGCAATGCATGGACATTGTGCCGCTGGACGTGAGCACGGCGGAGGCGGCCACCGGCCCTCCTGTTGCGTCCGTCCGGCGCAGTTCGACATTGGCTGGCGGCCGCGCCGCCTCCAGCGCCACGCGGATTTGGTCGTCCGGAAACAGCACCACCGCCCGCGTGTCCGCCCGCCCGCGCGCAAACTCGGCAAAAGCTGCGAGCAGCACCGGGAAAATCCGCGTCACCGCCCCCTTACGGCTGCCCGGCAGCAGCAGCACCGGTCCGGCCGGGTCGAAGCGCACCGGCGGCACGTAATCGGACGCCGCAAACGGATGCCCAACGAACTCCACCGGCAGCGCCGTGTCCGCATATACCGCCGGCTCGAACGGAAAGATGGCCGCGAGCCCGTCGAGATGTTTTGCCATCGCGAACCGCCGTCCCGCGCGCGACGCCCAGATTTGCGGGCTGATGTAATAAAGTGTCTTCGTCGGCCCGCCGGCTTTCGCCGAAAACCCGCAGACGAACAGCGCCTTCGCGATCCGCAGGTTTAGCGCGGAGGAATCCACAAAGCACACCGCTCGCGGCCGGTGCTCGCCGATCCAGCGCACGATCTCGGCGATCAGCGCGCGAAAAAACGAAATCTTCCTCAACACTTCGCCCGGCCCGATGGCCGAGGTTGCGGTGAGATCGCGCAACAACTGCGCACCCGCTCCCGCCAGCCGCGGCCCGCCCAACGCGGCAACAACGCACCCCGGCTGCTGTGCCCTCAAATCGCGCACCATCCGCGCCGCGTGCTCGTCGCCCGAATGTTCGCCGGCAACAATGAGCACATCCACCCGCCCACCCGAGGGCGGCGGCAGGCGGACCGGCGTTTGGTTTTGCTCAGGCAATTTTTAACCACAGAGTCGTGGAGACCGCAGAGGAAATACTCTGTGGCTTGCGCTCCGTTTCCTCTGTGCCTCCGTGGTTCATTTTGTTTGCCCCGCCCGAATTTCCTCTGTGATCGCGATCGCCACCTCCAGCGCGCCCTTGCCGAGCGCCGCGCCGACCTTTGGCTGCCGGGCCTGAGCCACGCTTTCGACAAAATGCGCCAGCTCCAGCGCCAGCGGTTCGCCTTTCTCGATGGGAATCTCACGCACGGGGATGGCGGACAGGTCGCCGGCCTTCACGAGGCCGACCTTCATCTTCAGGCCGTAGGCGATGATATCGCTCTTCTTCACGAGGTGGCCGGCCTGGTTCATGAAATCGAGCGAGAGATAGGCGTCGCCTTGGAAAATGCGGATCTCGCGCTGCTTCTTCGTGCTCATGCGGCTCGCGCTCAGGTTGGCCACGCAGCCGTTCTGAAACTGGATGCGCGCGTTGGCGATGTCTTCGCTCTTCGAGAGCACAGTCACGCCCACGCTGTCAATTTTCGCGATCGGCGACTTCACGAGCGCGAGCACGATGCCGATGTCGTGGATCATCAGGTCGAGCACGACCCCGACCTCCGTGCCGCGTGGCTGGTAGGGCGCGAGCCGTTCGGCCGTGATGTAGCGCGGCTCGTCGGCGTGCTTCTCCAGAAACGCCATCACCGGGTTGAAATGCTCGATATGGCCGACCTGCACGAGGCAGTTTTTGGCGCGGGCCGCCGCCAGCACCTGCTCGGCCTCGGCAAGCGAGGCGCAGATGGGCTTCTCGATCAGCAGGTGGCAGCCGCGCGCCAGCAGCGGCAGCGCGACCTCCGCGTGCCGGTCGGTGGGCACCACCACGCTGACGGCATCGCACGCCGCGCCCAGCTCGTCGAGCGTCGAGAAACGGCGGCAACTGAACTTCGCGCAAATTTCCGCCGCGCGCGCATCGCTGGTCTCGTAGATGCCGGCCAGCGTCGCGCCGGGCAGCGCCGCGTAGATGCGTGCATGGTGCTGGCCCAGCGAGCCAACACCCGCGACACCACAGCGGATTTTTTGGGAAGACATGAGCCCAAACGATAGCCGTGGCCGTCCCGACCGCGACATGAAAAATCGTCACGGACCAGACTGCCTTCTCTGATCCGTGATAATCGTGCGATCCGTGGTGAAAATCCGCCCGCTACGGAAACGCGGTCAGGCTGACCGCGCTACCTCAGAACCCCGTCGTGGAGGAAAAGCTGACGCGAAGTCTTCGCCGCATGCGCGGCGTTGTGGGTCACGAGCACGAGCGCCGTCTGGGTTTCGGCGCACAGCCCGAGCAGCAGCGCGATGACACTATCGCCGGTGGCCTCGTCGAGGTTGCCGGTCGGCTCGTCGGCGAGGATGAGCCTAGGGGAATTCATGAGCGCGCGGGCAATGGCCACGCGCTGGCGCTCACCGCCGGAAAGCTGCGTCGGCAAATGCGCCGCACGGCCCGCGAGTCCGACCTTGGCCAGCAGTTCAGTGGCATGGGCACGCTCGGCCGCGCCAGAAACGCCCAGCATGCGCGCGGCCATGAGCACGTTGGCCAAGGCATCTAACTCTGGGATTAGATAGAACGACTGAAACACCATGCCGAGGAACCGGGCCCGGGTGTCCGGCGCGGGTGTCCGCCCGGCCCACTGGAGCGAACCGGCGTCGGGCGCGTCGAGGCCGGAGAGCAGGTGGAGCAGCGTGGACTTGCCCGACCCCGACTCGCCGCGGATCGCCACGCTCTCGCCTGCCGCAACCGCCAGATCCACACCGCGCAGCACCTCGATGCGGCGGTCGCCGCTCAGATAGGTTTTCCGCAGGCCGGTGGCGGCGAGGACGTGCTCACTCATGGCGCAGCGCCTCCACGGGCTTGAGCCGCGCCGCCCGCCACGCCGGCAGCAGGCCGGCCAGAGTGGAGATGACGAGGGTGAAGACCACGATCTCCGCCACATCGGTGCCGCTCGTATGCGAGGGGAGCCGCGTAACCTGGTAGAACTGCCGCATCACGTCGTCGCGACCGAACAGGTGCGCGAGCCCGAGCACGATATCGTTGCGCAGCCACAGCAGCACAAAGCCCAGGCCTAGCCCGCAAACCGTGCCACCGCCGCCGATGAGCAGCCCTTGCGTGCAAAAGCAGGCGGCCACCTGCCCCGGCCGGCCGCCCAGCGCGCCGAGCAGCCCGATTTCGCGCGTCTTGCGCACGACCGAGATGAGCAGAGAGCTGGTCACGGAAAACGCCGCCACGATGACGATGAACAGGAGCAGGAAAAAAATCATGTTTTTCTCGAGCTGGAGCACCCAGAGGAAATCGCTGAACGAATCCGTCCAGGGATACGCCCGCACCCCGGCGGCCGGCGGCAGCGCGGCGGTGATGCGCGCGGCGGCGGCGGCGGCATCCTCGCCGGGTGCGAGCCGGACATTGAAGCCATGGACGGCGTGGCCCAACCCGTAGAGGTCCTGCATCCGGCGCAAGGTCACCAGCGCGGTGTTGCCGTCGAGCTGCTGGTGGCCGACCTCGAAGAAGCCCGCGACGCGCAGCTCGCGCGGCAGCATGGTCTCGCGCTCCTGCAGCTTCTCAATCATCAGCAGCGAATAGAACTCGATCTTGTCCCCCCGGTGCGCGCCCAGGGTCTCGGCCAGCTGCCCGCTGAGAATGACCGAGTCGTCGTCCAGGTCATCCAGCGAGCCGGGCTGGAGGATAAAGCGGTTCAAGTTCGCGACGGACTCGATGTGCCGCACATCAATGCCCTGAATCTGCGGAAAGGCCGATTTTTTTTCGAATTTCAGCAGCCCGACCCCCGCCGCGTTGGGCGTCACGCCGGCCACGCCGGGAACGGCGGCGATCGCGGCCCGCAGCTCCTCGGGCTGCTCCACCAGCACCTGCCCATCGCCGCGCACCTGCACCTCCCCCTGGGTGTCCGTGATCATCCGGCGGATTTCGTAGCCGAAGCCGCCCATCACGCTCATCACGACGACAAGCAGCGCCACGCCGAGCGTCACACCCAGCACCGAGATCGCCGTGAAAAACGGAAACCGCCGCCCGGTCGGGAAGAGCTGCTTGATCGCGAGGTAGAGATACCAAGGCATCGGGTTATTTGAACCACAGAGACACGGAGAGCACGGAGACCGGAATCAATTTCATGGTTTGGCTCTGTGTCCTCTGTGTCTCCGCGGTTCCAAATTAGATCTCACGCGTTTCCCGGCCGCAGCTGCGGGAACAGAATCACATCGCGGATGCTCTCCGCACCCGTGAGCAAGATGCACAGCCGGTCAATGCCGATGCCCATGCCGCCCGCCGGGGGCATCCCGTGCTCCAGCGCGAGCAGGAAATCATGGTCGATGCTCTGTTGGTCGCCGCCGGCCTGCGCCTCGAACATCGCGCGCTGGGCATCGGGGTCGTTCTGCTCCGAGTAGGCGGGCGCGACCTCCATGCCACCGATGACCAGCTCGAACACGTCAATCGTCGTCGGGTCCTCGAGGGTGAGCTTGGCCAGCGGACACAGCTCCTTCGGCAGGTGCGTGACAAATGTCGGCTGGATGAGTGTTGGTTCGATCTGCTTGGAAAAAATCTCGTTGGTGATCTCGAACTCCTCCCACTTCGGGTCCACGCCGAGCCCGAGTTTTTCCGCCCCGGCGATTTTCTCCGCCTTGCTGCGGGCAAACCAGTCTGCGTCGCCCGTCGCGGTGCGGATGAGCTCCTTGTAGCTGACCTCGCGCCACGCGCCGCCGAACTCGATGTCCTGCCCGCTCGCGGCGTGCTTGATTTTCAGCGAGCCGTCGGCGGGGCGGATCACCTCGCGCACCAGCGACTGCAGCAGGTCGCGCACGAGCGCCATCATGCCGCGGTAGTCGCTGTAGGCCTGATAGACCTCCAGCATGGTGAACTCCGGGTTGTGTTTCCGGGAGATGCCCTCGTTGCGGAAATTCCGTCCGATCTCAAACACCCGGTCGTAGCCGCCCACCAGCATGCGCTTGAGATAGAGCTCGAGCGAGATGCGGAGGAGGAAATCCGTCCCAAGCGCATTGTGGCGGGTCGTGAAGGGCCGCGCCGCCGCGCCGCCCGCCACGTTTTGCAGCATCGGCGTCTCGACCTCGATGAACTGCCGCGCCTCCAGAAAATGCCGGATGTGCGACACGATTTTCGGCCGGAGCATCAGCCGCGCGCGCGACTCCGTGTTGACGATCAGGTCGAGGTAGCGCTGCCGGTAGACCTGCTCCGGATCGGCAAGCCCGTGCCACTTTTCCGGCAGCGGGCGCAGCGCCTTCGTGACCAGCGTGACGCCGTTCGCCTCGACCCGCACCGTGACCTCGCCCGTCTTCGTCTTGAACAACGTTCCCCGCACCCCGATGAAGTCACCGAGGTCGAGCTTCTTGAAGGCCGCATAGGCCTCCTCGCCGACCACGTCCTTTTTGATGTAGAGCTGGATCTGCCCCTGCTGGTCGAGGATTTTTACGAACTGGCTCTTGCCCATGTCGCGGATGGTCACGAGCCGCCCCGCGACGGCGACTGTCACGGCATTGTCTTGCCCGTCCACATGGAGCTTGAGCGCGTCGCCCGAGAAATGCGTCGGCGTGAAGCTCGCGCGAAACGGGTCGTGCCCGGCCGCGCGCAGCTCGGCGAGCTTCTGCCGCCGCACCGCGTGCTGGTCGTGGGAGATGTCCGTTTGGATTTCGCTCATCGTAACCGGCGAGGCTGGCGGCCCTCATCCGGCGGAGCAAATGGAAAACCTTCCTTTCCTGCATCGAGCCGGAACGCCCCTCACCGAGCTTGACATGGGGACGTTGTTTAGGCCAGCGTCTGAGCGGAAGCCTGAAGAGCAACTTTATGCGACTCCAAATATTCCACCCCCTACCCCTTGCGGTCCTGTTCTTCCTCCTGTCGGACGTCCATACGATTTTCGGCGCAGCCAGCGCCTCCTCGCAACCTGCCGGAACTCCGACTGCTGCGGCAGCCAGCCCATTTTCAATTTGTCACGGGGCCTGCCAATGCCAATACCCTCATTATCGAGTATTTAAATAGATACAATCCTCCCCCTCCGTTTCTCAAAGGAACTCCGGTTGAAGAGGTGCAGGTGAGCCAGCCCTTTCATACAGCCACGCTTCCGGTCAATGGTCACAAGGCGGGGTCCAGAAAAATGTCCGAGGCCTTCGTGTCTTCGAGGGATTTGTTATATTTTTTGTACGGCTCCGGCACGACGCTCGCACAGGTGATTATGCGACAGGACAAAATTTACTCGCTGGGATCGACCGGTTTCCAGAGAAAGACCCTGGACGATCTCGCGGCCCTGCCTCAAGTGAGTTTGGGGAAATACGAACCTCGCATTCTGAATTTGGATTCATTTATTGGCGGCTGGGCCATCTGGCTAGAATCCGCTAATAAAGAGCGTCCTGACTTGATTTAC
>JBAXLL010000004.1:0-19684 GCA_037134835.1 Verrucomicrobiota bacterium | reverse complement strand
GGGATGCGCCTAATACGACGCAGAGGACAAGGCGGTGCGGGGTGTGAGTTTTCATGGGTGATGATTCCACCTGCAGGATTATTTGAACAAGCGCTGCGCGAACAGATAGAGATTGTTGTTCCAAGTGTCGAAGTCGTGGGCGCCGGGGTCCACGTTGTAGACGTGAGGGACATTGTGCTCCTTGAGATAGACGTGGGTGCGCTGGCTGTAGGTGAGCAACCCGTCCTTCGCTCCGCCGGAAATCCAGAGCAGCTTGAGCAGCTTGGCGGCTTTTTCCGCATCGGGGACCAACTGCTCAGGCGTCCGGGTGTTGGGTGCGGAGGAAAAGCCGCCCACATACGCGAACGTGTCAAGGTGACTGAGGCCGAAGTCGAGCGACTGCCCGCCGCCCATCGAGAGGCCGGCGATGGCGCGGTGCTCGCGGTCGGTCAGGACGGAATAATGCGTCTCAATGACGGGGATCATGTCCTTGAGCAGGTCGGTCTCGAAGTCCTTGCCCCAGCCGTCGCCGCTGATCTGAGAAGCGTCGCCGCCACCGCCGCCTGGTCCACCGCGTCCGCCACCACGGCCACCCGGAGCGCCGCCGTTGTTACCGCTCGCGCCGGGGCGCGTGACGTTGCCGTTGGGGAAGACGACAATCATCGGCTCGATTTTTTTGTCGGCGAGAAGGTTGTCGAGAATGATAGCCGCCGTGCCCTGCGAGCCCTTGTTATTGGGGACATAGGTGTTCCACTCGGACTTCTCATTGCCGCCGATGCCGTGGAGCAGAAACAGCACCGGGTATTTCTTGCCCTTGGCATAGCCGGGCGGGGTATAGACCTCAAACCAACGTTTCAAATCCGGGGCCACGGCGGTCGCATCATAATCCACCTTCTCAAGCTTGCCGTGCTCAATGTCGGCCCGCACTTGGTTGAAGCCGGCGGGTGCCGGTGCCACCGACTGGATGTCGTCGGCCCCCAGCGTGGGAGCACCGCCACCGCGGCCGCCACCCCGGTTGCCGCGCACGGGGGGATTGCCGGGTTGCGCGGCCGCCGCTGGAGCGGTGCCGGCGGGAGCCGGATTGTTGTTGGCAGAAGCGGCGGAGGCCGCCGAAGGGGAGTCGGCCGCGAGGACGGCGAGCGGCAAGGCCGCGAGGGGTATGAGCAGGGCAGGGATTTTCATGGTCGAGGGGATTTGGGGAACTTAGATGGACGAAACGACGGGAAGGGGGATCACTCGGCCTTCACAGCGCGGAGCAGGCCGAGCTTGTAGGGCAACGCACCGTAGTCGCCATTGTTCTCGGCGTCGCCGATGCCCTGATAGAGAAACATCAGGTTGTTCGGGTCGAGCACCATGCGCTCGTCGTTGGTCTCGCGGACCAACTCGCCGTGGCTGACCTGCCCCGACCACGGCTGCACTCCGGCCTCAAAAGTCATGTTGGCCTTGCCGGCAAACGGTTTCTCCGGTGTGTCGAAGCCTTCCACGGGATACCACTCGCCGTCCAGCTTGTCAGCCACATAGGCGCGGTAATAGCGGCCGGCACCGAGCGCCTCGACGAGTGTGAGATATTTGTCGGTGCCCTTGAGCTTGTAGGTGAAGCCGGCCTCGAAGACAGTGTTGCGCGTGCCGCGCATTGCGACGACCGGGTTGCTGAAACCCTTAGGAAAATCGGCATAGGTCGTCCGGCTGCGATAGAAATTGCCGTCGTCGCCAGTGAAGAACATATACATATACGCGCCGTCGCCGATGAAATGGAAATCAATCGGGAGGTTGGGCATCGGCGTGCCTTGGGCAAAGAACGGCTCTGGCTTGGTCCAAGAGTTCGGGTCGCCCGGGGTCGTGCTGGTGCAGAACACCGGCGGCTGCGTCTGGAAGGTGAAATACCACTTCTTCTGCGGCGTGAAGTAGAACATCTCCGGCGCGCATTTGTAGCCGGTGAAGTTCGGGTTGTTGTCCATGTAGTAGAGCGGGGCCTTGGACGCGTCCTTCCAGTCGGCGAAGCTGAGGTGGACCATGTTGAACGCGTTCCGGGTGTTAGTTGACGGGTTGGTAAAGTGGGCCGTCGCGTAGATCTCCCACTTGCCGTCAATGAAAGATATCGTGGGGTCCTTGATGGACTGCACCGTGTGCGTGGCGTCGTCCACTGGGACAACGAGCGGCGCGGTGGACACCCATTTAAGCGGCTTGCCCAGCAGGCCGGGTAGCGTGTTGGGGATGGCGGCATGAACGTCCGGTAACGGGCCGAGGTCCACCGGGCCGCGTCCGCCACGGCCACCACCCCGTCCCCCGCGCCCACCGAGGGCGGCAAACTGCGGCTTCTGGGCGTCGTTGAGCAAGGCGGCGATCCTCGTGTTGGCGTCGGTTCGCGTCGCGTCGGCCTTGGTCTGCGCGGCGGCGATCTCCGCGAAAGCCTTGGCAGACGCGTCAAGCAGCGGGCTGATCAGGCCCGCTTGCGCGTCGGTGAGCGTGAGCGCGGTCTTGAGCGTGGCGAGGTCGGGCAATGCGACCGGAGCCGGTGCGAAGGCCGGCTGGGCCTGGACGGCAAGCGTGAAGGCGGCGGCCAGCAGCGTGGCCGCAAGGGCGCGAGGGAGGATAGGTTTGGGCATTGTGGTATTTTAGAGAAAAGCGTCGCTCCTATGATGCTTAAGATTGTTTAAAATCGTACGTGGAAATGTCAGTCGAGAGCCTTCCATTTGAACTCTGCGCCGCTCTTGCGGGCGGCGGTGGCACCGAGCGAGGTTGCGGTGACGGGGCCCGGAGTGTTCGGGGTTGTCGCCAGATAGCGATGATTGGTGAGCGACATCAGCATGGTGTCGCCACGCATGAGGTTGACCCACTGGAACGACTCGGCGTCGCCGGGCTTGGCGTTGCCGAGATTTTTGAGGACGGTATTCTCGCCCTCAACCGAGACGAACTTCCCGTTGGCTGCCTGCAGGGCAACCCGGCCGAGGCCGACATCTACCACCTGAAATTTTGCATTCGCCGGAACAGCGCCCGACGCGTCGGCTGCGGCACTGATCAGCGAGTTGTTCCGGGTATCGGCGACGAGCAAGCCTCCGTCCGCGCCACTGGTGAGGGCGATGCTTTTGCCCGCAGGAATCTCGCGCTCTAGGCCGCGCGCGCGCGGCTCCTCGGCGGCGTAGTTGTCGAAGTCGGCGTAGCCGCCGGGCTGGCCGGAGGTGTTGAAATTGAACAACGCGGGGCGCACGCCCTGGAAAGTCGTGCTGGTTTTAAAGGTCGTGGCCACCGTGCCTCCCAAGGGCGTGAACTGCTTGCCGTCGGCGCTCCAACTAAAATCGGCCAGATCAGTCTCGAAATTGCAGTGCATGCGCAGCCAAACGTGCGCCGGTGGGTTGGCGACACTTGCCATGGGAGCGGGTGGTGCCGCTGCGGCAGGCGCTGGCCCCGCCGGAGGGACGGGGGGTGCCGCCGGGGCAGCCGGCCCGCGACCCGCGCCGCCTCGCCGGCCGCCGCCGCCGCCACCCCGCACAGCGACCGCGCCTTGGAACATCTGTAGCGACATGCCTTCGGTGGTTTTCGCCACACCGATCCAACCATAAGGGGAGGCGATGAATCCCAATCCGGCGATGTCTCCCGCGGCCATGCCAGTGGAATCCAGCTCGACGGTCATGGTGGACTCGGGAGCGGGCGGGCGCTGAGCGAGGGAGTTGCGCGCGGTGTAAAGATCCGAGGCCGGCAGCGAGTGCAGCCTCAGCACGCCGGGCTTTTCGGTGAGCGACCATTTGGTGTCGTCGGGGACGTGGTTCCACTGCCACTCGGCGTTCAGTTTGCCATTGTTGAAGTCGTCGTCGTGGATAAAGGCGGGCTTGGGCGGCTGAATGACGCCAGTGTTGGGCTTGACCCACGTGTTCGGAGCACGCCGTAGATTGCCGGGCAGTCCGATCAAGGGGAAACCCTCGTCCCAGGTAATCGGCACCAAGGAGACCATGCGGCCCGCGCTGCCGTGGTCCGACATGATGATGCCCCACCACTCGCCGGAGGGTGTGCTGACCATACCGCCTTGGTGGAGCCAGAGGCCGCGATCGTTTGCCTGCGTCCTGGCCGGCGTCCCGCTGGGGACACCGAGCGACTCGCTCGTGACCATCTTGGTGACTTTCCACGGACCATCAATGGAGTCGGCGACGGCGACAAACTGGTCAACAGCCCCGCCGGGCTGGCAGGAGATATCCACGTATTTGCCGTTGATCTTGTAGAGATGGTGACCCTCGCCCATACGCTCGGGCAAGCTGCGCTTGGGGGCGTCCTCCTTGAAGGAGCGGAGGTCGGGGTTTAGCTCATCGATGGGATACGGGGCATTGCCACCGGAAATGACGTAGACCTTGCCGTCGTCATCGAACAGCACCGAGAGATCGTGCCGACCAGGCAGCTGGTTGCGCTCCCACGGACCGGTGATAGACTTTGAGCGATAGACCATGAGACCGGCACCGTTGACGTTGGTGAACACGTAAAACATCCCGTCGTGGTAACGGATGCAGGGAGCCCAAATGCCCTTGCCGTAGATGTTGCCGCCCTCAAGGCGGTAGGCGGGGCCGAGGTCGAGTTTGTCGCCGCAGTAGCCGGCCAGTTCCCAGTTTACCAGATCCTTGGAATGCATGAGCTGCACCGAGGGCATCATGTGCATGGTCGTGCCAGCGAGATAGTAATCGTCGCCCACGCGGATCACGTCGGGATCCTCGAACTCTTCATAAAACAGCGGATTGGAGTAGGTGCCGTTGCCGTTGTCGGCAGTCCAGTGCTTTGCGGCGGAACCGGCATCCAACCGTTGGGCCGCGTATATTTCGCCCAAATTCGAACTAACTGCAAAGACGGCGAACAGTCCTTGGACGATCATTAAGCCCAACCGGTGATTGGGCTTCGTGGTCAATATTTTCATATTATTCGTGGAGATTGCCTCAGACAGGGTTTCGCAGGATCCTGTTGCCTTCGGATGCAAGTGGCTTTGCGCGACGGCTGGTCGTGTCTCGTGAGCAATCTTCATCGTCTGGACGGTGTCTTTACGAGCGCGGGCCTGTCTTTGGGTGGGTGGTGGATGTGCGCGGACGATGATCAATGACGTGAGGCATTGTATGCGAAAACCTCAGTATTGACACGATTTTCGAACGGGCGACGATGGCGGTCAATGAACCGCGTTACTGTACCGTAAAGCGAATACGCTGGCGCGAAGTATTGCCTGCCCTCTGCTGCTCCCACAACATACAAGCCCCAATCCCATGATTAATCCCTATCGTTTTCTGATTCTCCCACTCCTTGCCGCATTCACGTTGACGGCTACAGCCGCCGCGCCCGCCAAACCGCTCACCATTGGCTTTGCCCAGACAGGTGCTGAAAGCGCCTGGCGCACCGCCAACTCCAAGTCCCTCAAAGACGAGGCCACTAAGCGCGGCATTAACCTCAAGTTTTCCGACGGTCAGAGCAAGCAGGAGAACCAGCTCGCTGCTGTGCGCTCTTTCATCGCGCAGGGCGTGGACGCCATCATCATCGCCCCCATCGTCGAGACCGGCTGGGAACCCGTGCTGAACGACGCGAAGAAAGCCAAGATCCCCGTCGTCATCATGGACCGCAAGGTCAAGGTTAGCGATGAGTCGCTCTACGCTGCGTTTGTCGGCTCCGACTTTGCAGAGGAGGGCCGCATGGCGGCCGACTGGACCGCCCAGCATGCCGGCACCCGCACCAAAATCGTCGAGATCCAAGGCGAGCCCGGCTCCGCCGCCGCCAATGACCGCCGCACCGCCTTCGCGGCCGCGCTCAAGGCCCACCCCGCACTCACCATCATTGACTCGCAGACCGGTAACTTTCGCCGTACCGAGGGCAAGCAAGTGATGGAGTCGCTCCTTAAGAAGCACGGCAAGGACATCCAAATCGTCTATGCCCACAACGACGACATGGCCCTTGGCGCCATCCAGGCCATCGAGGAGGCCGGCCTCAAGCCCGGCCAGGACATCCTCATCGTCTCCATCGACGCCATCAAGGAGGCTGTGCAGGCCGTTGTGGACGGCAAGATCAGTGTCACCGTTGAGTGCAACCCGCTTTTCGGCCCGAAAATCTACGACACCATCCAAAAAATCCTGAAAGGCGAGAGCGTCCCGAAATCCTCGTCCAACAAGGATGAGCTCTTCGACGCCACCAACGCGAAAGCCGCCCTGCCCACACGGCAGTATTGAATTGTCCGGCAGTTTGCCCGAACGTGGGCTGGGTGTCCCTACCTCGCTCATTTTTCTGCATGACTGAGCCCCTGCTCACCCTCCGCGGCATCGGGAAAAAATTCCCCGGTGTCGTCGCCTTGGATGGTGTGGACTTTACCGTCCGGGCCGGGGAGATCCATGCGTTGCTCGGCGAAAACGGCGCCGGCAAGTCCACCCTCATCAAGGTTCTCACGGGCATCCATGTGGCCGACGCTGGCACGATCCATCTGGCGGGTTCGCAGATCCGCCCTGCCTCACCCAAAGACGCCGAGCGCTGCGGAATCAGCACAGTTTATCAGGAAATCAACCTCGTCGGGTCGCTCTCCGTCGCCGAAAATCTCTGCCTCGGCCGCCAGCCGACCCGTTTCGGCCTTCTCAACTGGCGCGCACTGCGCCGCCATGCCCGCGCGGCGCTCGCGCGGCTCGGACTGGATCTCGACGTTGATGCCGAGCTTGGCAGCCTCTCCGTCGCGCTCCAGCAGATGGTCGCCATCGCACGCGCGCTCGACCTTCAGGCCCGGCTACTGATCCTCGACGAGCCCACGGCCAGCCTAGACGAGAAGGAGGTTGCCGACCTTTTTGCCATCATGCGCCGTTTGCGCGACAACGGAATGGGCATCGTTTTTGTGACGCATTTTCTCGACCAAGTCTATTCGGTCAGCGACCGCCTCACGGTGCTCCGCAACGGCGCGCTGGTCGGCGAGTTCGCCACCGCCGACCTCCCGCGTCTTGCGCTCGTGAGCAAGATGCTGGGCCGCGAGATCACAGCGCCGACCCATGTCCAGGCTGGAGCCGCCGTCTCAGGTGTCGGCGGCACACCCGTCCTTTCGGCCCGCAACCTTTCCCGCACCGGCTCGCTGCACCCGCTCGACCTCGACCTTCGCGCCGGCGAGGTTCTCGGGCTCGCCGGCCTGCTCGGCTCCGGCCGCACCGAGACGGCCCGCCTGCTCTTCGGTCTCGACCGCCGCGACACCGGCGAGCTGTGCATGAAGGGCGCACCTGTGCGTATCAACTCGCCGCGTGATGCGATCGCGCTCGGACTCGCGCTTTGTTCCGAGGACCGTAAGACCGAAGGCATTCTCCCCAACCTTTCTGTTCGCAAAAACCTCATCATCGCCCTCCAGGCCCGCCGGGGCGCGCTCCGCCCGCTTTCCCTCGCTGAACAGGACAGGCTCTGCGCGTATTACATCCGCACCCTCGGCATCAGGACGCCGGACGCCGAGACGCCGGTGAAAAATCTCTCCGGTGGCAACCAGCAAAAAGTCCTCCTGGCCCGTTGGCTCGCCACCCGGCCTGCGCTGATCATCCTTGACGAACCGACGCGCGGCATCGACATCGGCGCGAAAGCCGAAATCGAGCAGCTCATCGCGGATCTCCGCGCCGACGGTCTGGCGGTGCTTTTCATTTCGTCCGAGCTGGACGAGGTCGTCCGTAACAGCACCCGCGTCGTGGTCCTGCGCGAGCGCCGCCACGTGGGTGAGTTTCACGGCGACGCCATCACCGGCCCGCACCTGATGCAGGCCATGGCCGGCGGCCACCAGCCCCATGAGTAAGACGCATCGCCAACGCCTGCTCCACTCTCCCCTCGTCTGGCCGCTGGCCGGGCTGGCGTTGCTGCTCCTCGTCAACCTGATCCATAGTCCGGCTTTTCTCCGTGTCGGCATGCTCGACGGCCACCTCGACGGCCAGCCCATTTACATTTTCAACCATGGCGCGCGTACCCTTGTCCTGGCGCTTGGCATGACCCTCGTCATCGCCACGGGCGGGGTGGACCTCTCGGTTGGCTCCGTGATGGCCGTGTCCGGTGCGACCGCCGGCGCGTGCCTCACGAGCGACCACGCGCAACTCCATGCGCTCCCGCTCGTGCTCGCCGCCGCGCTGGGCGCTGGCGCGCTCGCGGGCCTGCTCAACGGCGTGCTTGTCGCCTATGTGGGCATCCAGCCCATCGTTGCCACGCTTATCCTGATGGTCAGTGGGCGCGGCATCGCGCAGCTCATCACACATGGCGAGGTGCTGCTCATGCCACACCCCGGTTTCGGCTTCATCGGCAAAGGCTTTTGGCTCGGCCTGCCGTTTGCCGCCGTGCTCGCCATTGGGCTTTACGCCGCCGCGCAGGTTGCACTGCGCCGGACCGCGGCCGGCCTGTTCATCGAGGCGGTGGGTGACAATCCCGTGGCAAGCCGCTTCGCCGGCCTCGCCACCGCCCGCGTGAAGTGCCTCGCCTACCTCGTCTGCGGCCTTTGCGCCGCGATCGCAGGCGTGATGGACGCCGCCAACATCGGCGCGGCTGACCCCTACCGCTCAGGTGAAAACATGGAACTTGACGCCATCTTTGCCGTCGTCGTTGGCGGCACCGCCCTGACCGGGGGTCGTTTTACGTTGCTCGGCTCGTTCGTCGGTGTGCTGCTCCTGCAAACGCTCACGCCCACGCTGGTGTTCCTCGGGGTGGATCCGCCCGTCGCCCCCGTCCCCAAGGCGCTGCTGATCGTCATCGTCTGCGTACTCCAGTCCGAACTCACGCGCCGTTGGCTGAAAAGCCTCCGGCCTGGAAAGGCCGCCACATGAGCCCCTCTCTCCAGCGCCGCCTGCCCTTGCTTGCGACCGCCGCCATGCTGGTCGCGCTCTATGTTGTGGCCGGCCTGCGCTACGATAATTTTTTCTCGGCCCGCGTCGCAGCTGATTTTTTCACTGACAACGCGGCGCTCGGCATCGCGGCCACCGGCATGACCCTCGTGATTTTTTCGGGCGGCATCGACCTTTCCGTCGGCGCGGTCGTCGGCTTCACCTCCATCTTCGTTGCCACTCTGGTGGAAAAGCAGCACGTTCCGCCCCTGCTCGCCGCTACCGCCGCGCTCGCCATCGGCACCGCTCTGGGCGCGGGCATGGGGGCGCTCATCCATTTTTTCCGCCAACCGGCCTTCCTCATCACCTTGGCCGGGATGTTCCTCATGCGGGGGGGCGCGTTTTGGATCAGCACTGACTCCAACGGGCTGGCGCACCCGCTGCTGCAACGGCTCTCGCTCTGGGAGCTGCCTCTGACGGACCGATCCTCCTTGAAAATATCCGCTCTCGTGCTGCTGGCCCTCCTCGCGCTCGGCGGCTTGCTCGCGCACTGGACGCGCTTTGGCCGAAACCTCCTCGCGTTGGGTGGCAACGAATCGTCGGCCCGGCTCATGGGCCTGCCCATTGCTACGACCCGCGTGGGCGTCTATGCCTTCAATGGCTTTTGTGCCGCGCTCGCCGGCCTCGCCCTCTTGTTTAATTCCGGCTCTGGCAACCCGCGTGACGGGCTCGGGCTTGAGCTTGATGCCATCGCCGTCGTCGTCATCGGGGGCACCCAGCTTGCCGGCGGACGCGGCCATATGCTTGGCACTTTGCTGGGCCTGCTGCTTTTCGCTGTCATCCAGTCGGGCATCCGCTTCGACGGTAGTTTCGATCCAGCGTGGACCCGCATCATCATCGGAGCGCTTCTTCTCGGCTTCATCCTCCTGCAACGAATGCTACTCCGTCGGCTGGAATCCTGAGCCCATAAACCCCGGCGCCGATCATGGCGGTGAGGCGCGGTGCCGCAACCGGTCGAGGACGGTGGCGGCGATGATAATGCCGCCGGTGACAATCTCCTGCACCGAGTTGGAAAGGCCAAGCTTGGTGCAGCCATTGGCCACGACACTCATAATGAGCGCTCCGACGAGCGTGCCGACAATGGTGCCCTGCCCGCCCGAGAGGCTCGCGCCGCCGATGACCACCGCCGCGATGATATTGAGTTCAAGGCCGCCAGCGGTCGTGGGGTCGCCAATGGTGATGTAAGCGAACTGCAGTAAGGCGGCCACACCCGCAAAGGCCGCCCCGATCATATAGACGCCCACCTTCACGCGTTCGACCGGCACGCCGCATAGCCGGGCCGTGAGCTCGTTGGAGCCGATGGCAAACACATGACGTCCGAAACGGGTGTACCGCATGGCCAGCGCCACCAGCACCGCCAGCCCGAGCATGAGCCATACTCCGGCCGGCAGGCCGCTCCGGCCGAGCTGCATCAGTCCGTTGAGCCAGGTCTCGTCGGGATAGACCGGCTGCTCGTTGGCAACATTCTTGGCGAGGCCGCGCAGCGTGCCCATCATGCCGAGCGTGACGACAAACGGCAGTAGCCGCAGCCGGGTGATGAGCAAGCCGGAGACCGCCCCGCACAGCGCCGCCACGCCCACGCCGCCGAGCGCGGCGAGCAGCGGCGACACGCCCTGCTTCAACAGCAGCGCGATGACGACCGTGATCAACGCGATGATGGAGCCGACCGAGAGATCAATGCCGCCAGCCACGATCACGACCGTCATGCCCAGCGCCGCGACCCCGATGACCGTCGTCTGCTGGAGAATGATGGCAAAGTTGTCGCGGTTGGCGAAGGTCTCGAAGCGCAGCGCCGCGAACAAGGCGCAGACGGCGACCAGGCCGAGCAGCGGCCCGAAGGCGGCAAGCGCGTGGCGCAGCATCGGGGCGCGTGGCGTAGTTTCGGACATCGCGGGATGTGGAAGCGGGAAATGGGTGCGGAAAAACAGGTGCGGCGGAAATCTTGTAAGCGGGCAACTGATAATCTGGAAACTTGAAATTGGCGGCGGGCTGCCGGCGACAGAAAGTAGTGTTCTAATTTGATTTTCTTTTGCCAAATAATGCCCCCAAAAATGAGACGAGGACATAAACGATAGTGGCCAACAAAGCCGTTGCCCATGCATAAAAAAGGAACTTTCCGTTAATCCAGGGCAGCAAAGACCCTGATATGAAGGCGAAGAAAAACGGCACGTCTTGCGTTAATTTTAACCAAGGGTGCTTATTTCCGTAATTCCAATGCCAATGGAGGTCATGCGTTACCATCGCTAGGATTGCGCCCGCGACCAAGCAGCCCAAGACTGTCAAAATTTTTCTCATGATTTAGCCTGTAACGCGATGCGCGAATGGTGGCTTGCGAATTTTCAGTTTGGCGATGCCCAACTATCAGTTTGCAAGATTTCCGGTTCCGGTGGCGGCGAGCATGATGCTGTGCTCCGTCCACTGCTCCACCGGCAACGCGGGGCCGAGCGTGCCGCGGCACATCACGGCGATGCGGTCGCAGGTGCCGAGCAGCTCGGGCAGGTAGCTGCTCACCATCAGCACCGACTTGCCGGCACAGGCGAGCCCGTCAATGAGACGGTAGATGTTCTGCTTCGCGCCGATATCCACCCCGCGCGTCGGCTCGTCGAGCAGAAGCACTTCGGATTCGTTGCGGAGCAGGCGGCCGAGGGCGACCTTCTGCTGGTTGCCGCCGGAAAGCAAACCGACAGCCTGGGCCGGGCCGGCGGAGCGCACACCGAGTTTTTCGATCCATGCGGCCGTCTCGGAGGCGAGAGCGGCGGGGCGGATGAACGCGTCGAGGCGCGGCAGGGTAAGGTTGTGCTCCAGACTGAGGTTCAAGGCGAGGCCCTCGGTCTTGCGGTCCTCGCTTAGAAACCCGACGCCCTGACCCCAGCGGCGCAACGGCGACGCCGGGCCGGCGTGGACCCCCACGCGCACCGTGCCCGCGCGCACGACGTCGAGGGCGAAGATCGCGCGCAGCAGCTCGCTCCGGCCCGCGCCTACAAGACCGGCGAGGCCGAAGACCTCGCCGCGACGCAACTCCAGCGAGGCGGTCGCCGGTTTCACGGGGCCGGCGAGATGGTCCACGGCGAGCACCACCTCCCCGGGCGTGCGCGCGTGGCGCACGTAAAGCTCGCTGACCTGCCGGCCGACCATGAGCCGCGCCATCTCGTCCGCCGTGGTTTCAGCGGTGCGGCCGGAGGCGACGCTGCGGCCGTCGCGCAGCACAGTGAAACGGTCGGACAGGGCCGTGACCTCCTCGAGAAAATGCGAGATGTAGATGACGGTCTTGCCCTGCGCACGGAGCTGGCGCACGAGCGCGAACAGCCGCTCCGCATCGGCCCGGGCCAGGCTGCTCGTCGGCTCGTCCAGCACGAGCACGCGGCAGCCGAGGGCGAGCGCACGGGCGATCTCGACGAACTGCTGCTCGGCGATGCCCAGCGAGCCGGCGGGCACGTCCAGCGGGATGTCGGGCCGGCCGAGCTCGGCGAGAGCGGCGCCGGCGATGCGGCGCGACTCGGCATGGCGCACCACAATACCGCCGGGCTCCGCGCCCAGCACGATGTTCTCCGCCACGCTCAGGTGCGGCCCGATCGCCAGCTCCTGGTTGACCATGACCACCCCGGCGCGCCGCGCCGCCAACGGACCGGCCGGCGCGTAGGCGGCGCCGGCGAGCGACATCGTGCCGGAGTCAGGCGCGAGCGCTCCCGAGATGATTTTCATCAACGTGCTCTTGCCCGCGCCGTTCTCGCCGACGAGCGCGTGGATTTCTCCCGGCACGACCTCCAAGTTGACCTCGTCGAGCGCGACTGTCGCGCCAAAGCGTTTTTGGATGGCTTGGAGAACCAAGAGCGGGGCAGACATTTCTGGGAGCAAGAAAACTTGAAATCGGGCAACTAAAAAACTGGAGTCGTGAAATTGGTCAGCGCGGTCCCGGGAAAATTTTTGTGATTTCCGATGCCCGATTAACAGTTTGTCGATTGTCGCTGCGCTCGGAACAAGATTTCTCCTCAGTCCCCCAGCACGGCTTTGACCTCGGCGGACGCGCGGTTCTCCTTCGTCACGAGCACGCAACCGGTGTCGATGATGGCGTCCACCTTCTCGCCGCGGATCTTTTTCACAGCCGTGGCGACGCCAATGTAGCCCATGCGGACGGGGTTCTGGGCGACCAGGCCCTGCACGTCGCCCTTTTCGAGCGCAGCCAGCAGGAACTCCGAGGTGTCAAAGCCGACGAACTTTTTCTTGCCGGCGAGCCCGGTCTGGCGGAGGGCGAGAATCATGCCCTGGGTGGGAGACTCGTTCGGACAGAAGATGCCGTCCGCCTCGCGGATCTTATCTATGAGATTCATGGCGGCATCTTGCGCAGTGCTGATCGTCGCGCCCGCGTAACGGTTGTCCACGATGACCGTGATCCCGGGATTTTTTTTCATCACCGCCAGGAAACCGGACTCGCGCTCCGTGGTGCTGGCCGACCCTTCGAGGTAGCGCAGCATGACCACTTTGCCCTTGCCACCCAAAAGACGGGCGAGCTCCTCGCCCGCGATCTGACCGCCATGGCGGTTGTTGGTGGCGACGAAGCTGGCAAAATCCTTCCCCGGCTCGCCCTTGAGCGCGGAATCGTAGATGACGACGGGGATGTTGTGGTCGGCGGCGCTCTTCACCGGCGCGCGAAGCGCGGTATCGTCGAGCGGCGCGAGCACGATGGCGTTGACGCCAGAGGAGACGAACTGCTGCACGATGGCGATCTGCCCTGCGCGGTCGTCCTCCTTGAGCGCACCCTTCCAAATGATCTCGACGTTCAATTCCTTGCCGGCCTGGAGGGCGCCTTTCTCGACGGATTTCCAGTAGCTGTGCGTCGTCCCCTTGGGGATGACAGCGATTTTTTCGCCAGCAGCGATGGCGGCCAGTGGGACGAGAGCGAGCAGCGGCAATATGAGGAGGCTTTTCATGGGGAAACGTGGGTGAGGGGCTGATGACCGGGCGGCGCAGCGGGGTGCCGCTGACAAAGCGAACTATGAGGCATGGTGCGAACGGGGCGGTCAATCCGATTTCCGCAACTTCTGCCAGACCTCGCCGTGCGGGTAGGTGTGCCCGGCGAGCGAAGCGGGTTTCATTGTGACACTCGCGCCGGGCATGCTCGGCGCCTGGTAGCGCCCGCCCTTCACGACGCACGGATCCAGAAAGTGCTCGTGTAGGTGGTCAACGAATTCCGTGATGCGCCCCTCCAGCGAGCCGCTGACGCAGACGTAGTCAAAGATGGACTCGTGCTGCACATATTCGCAGAGGCCGACGCCGCCGGCGTGCGGGCAGACGGGCACGCCGAACTTGGCCGCGAGCAGCAGCACGGCCACGACCTCGTTGACGCCGCCCAGGCGGCAGGAATCTATTTGGCAATAAGCTAAGGCCCGGGCTTGGAGGAGTTGCTTGAACATGACGCGATTGTGGCAGTGCTCGCCCGTGGCAACACCGATGCCGAACGGCTCCAGCGCGCGCGCAATCGCGGCGTGGCCGAGCACGTCGTCGGGCGAGGTCGGCTCCTCGACCCAGAGCGGCCGGAAAGGCGCGAGCTCCTTCGTCCACGCGATGGCGGTGCCGACATCCCAGCGCTGATTGGCGTCAACCATGAAACCACGTTCCGGCCCGATGGCCTCGCGCATGATGGCGGCGCGCCGGAGGTCGTCGGCCAGGTCCGCCCCGACTTTCATTTTGAAATGTGTGAAGCCCGCCACGATTCCCTCGTGGCAGAGGCGGCGGATTTTTTCATCGGGATAGCCGAGCCAGCCGGCCGAGGTCGTGTAGGCGGGATAGCCGTCCCGCCGCATCTCGGCCTCGCGGGCCGCGCGCGTCGGTGCGAGTTTTTCCAACCTGGCCTGGGCCTCGGCAGGGGTAAGAGCGTCGGTGAGGTAGCGCCAGTCCACCATCTCGACGATCTGCGCCGGCGAGAGGTCGCAGAGTAATTTCCAAAGCGGCTTCTCCTCCAGCTTGGCCCAGAGGTCCCAGAGCGCATTGACGACGGCGGCGGTGGCGAGGTGGATGACGCCTTTCTCCGGCCCGATCCAGCGGAGTTGCGAGTCACCGGTGAGGTGTTTCCAAAACGCGCCCGGCGCGGCGGTGAACGCCGCCACCGCTTGGCCGACGACGAGCGGGCGCAGGGCCTCAACGGCGACGGCCACGATGTCGTTGCCCCGCCCGATGGTGAACGTGAGGCCGTGGCCCTCGATACCGTCGCCGCGGTCGGTTGTCAGCACGACGTAGGCGGCCGAGTAGTCCGGGTCGGGGTTCATCGCGTCGGATCCGTCGAGTGACAACGAAGTGGGGAAACGCACGTCGAGGACCCGGAGGCCGATAATTTTACCAAAGTGCTTCACGGTAAATATTGTTCACTCGTCGGCCGTCCACCCGCGCCATTCCCCATTTGGCTCACACCGGTGGCCAGAGTCGGCGATTTATTGGCGGGGCGGCCGAGACCGGAGCCGGTCAGGAGAGCCGTTTTTTCAGATAGAGAGCACATGGGTCAGACGAGCCGGTAGACGCGGAGCGCGTTGCGGCGGAAGATGGCGTCCTGATCGGCGGCAGGCAGATGGGCGACGAGCCCGCGCGCGGTGTCGAGCCAGCGGCGATAGGGACTGGCGAGCTTGGCGACAGGCCAGTCCCCGCCGAAAAGCAGGCGGCCGGGGCCGAATACAGCGAGGGCGTGGTCCACGTAAGGTTTCAGGTCGGCCGGTTGCCATGCGTCGTGGTCGGCCTCGGTGACGAGGCCGGAGAGCTTGCAGTCCACATTGGGCAGCGCGGCCAGCTCGCTCAGATGCGCGCGCCACGGATCGAGCAGCCTGGCGCGGATGCCCGGCTTGCCCAAGTGGTCGAGGACAAAGCGCGTGCCCGGGCAGGCACGCACCAGGCGGACCACCGCCGGCATCTGATGGTGAAAGCAACACAAGTCGAAACTCAGCCCCGCCGCTCCCACCGCCTGCGCGCCCGCGATGAACTCCGGCCGGGCGCAGAAATCCGGGTCCGGCTCATGTTGAGTGAGGTGGCGCACACCGCGCACCAGCGGGTGGCGCCTAAGTTGGGCAAGATTTGCCTCCGTCGTGGCGTCCTCGTTCAGCATGCACTTGGCGACGATGCCGGCAATGCGTGATTCGCTGGCGGCGAGCCCCTCCACCCATTTAGCCTCGTCGAGCCACGGTGCGCCGCATTCAACGAAGACTATTTTTTCAGGACAATCGCCGCCCGACTCTGCGAACAGCTCTGACGGGGTGTGCGGACCGGCAATGGCCGGCACCTCTACTAGCCACGGGTAAGGCAGAACCTGTTGGTTCCAGAAGTGGACGTGCGTGTCTATGAATGCGAAGCTCATGGTGGGAGGGGAAACTTCAAATCGGGCAACTAATAATCGAGAATCTTGAAATGGGTGGTACGCTGCGGCGGCGGAGCCGCAACCGGCACGGGGAAATTTCAGTTTAGCGATGCCCGATTATCATTTTTCAAGTTTCCGGGCTGTCTCAGGCGCCGGTCTTCGTTGTGCAGGCGCGGTCGAGATGCACATAGCCGCCGTCCACATAGAGAATCTGGCCCGTGGTGTGCGACGATCGAGGCGAGGCGACAAACACCACGGTATCGGCAATCTCCTCGGCCGTCGTCATGCGGCGTTCCAGCGGGATCGTGGACTTGATGGCGGCGAGCGCGGCGGCGGGGTCGGGGCGTTTCTCAAGCCAGCGAGCGTAGAGCGGCGTCATCACCTCGGCGGGCAGCACACAGTTCACGCGTATGCCGTACTGGGCGAGGTCGAGCGCCCATTCGCGAGTCAGACCGTTCATCGCGCCCTTGGCGGCAACGTAGCCACTGGTGCCGCCCTGGCCCGTGGCGGAGCACTTGGAGCCGATGTTGACGATGGTGCCCTCGCTGGCAATGAGGGCTTCAAGCGCGGCCTGCACGAGCACAAAGCAGTGGATGATGTTTTTTTCGAGCGAGGCGCGGAAGTCCGCCACCGGCGCGCGCAGGCCCACGCCGTCGTTCACGCCGGCGTTGTTCACCACGCAGTCAATGCGGCCATGCCTGGCCAGCACGGCGGCGACCGCGGCGCGCACCGCGGCCTCGTCGCCCATCTCGCAAAAGTAGCTGTCAGCCTTGCCGCCCGAAGCGGAAATCTCGGTCACAAGCACGGCCGCCTCCTCGCGGTTCCGTCCAAAAATGCAAACGGTCGCGCCCTCGACGGTGAACGCGCGCGTGATGGCTGCACCGATGCCCTTCGCGCCGCCGGTGACGATGACGACCTTGTGATCGAGTCCGAGATTCATGAAAATGGAGTGCGCGGTTTGGTTATTAGGGAAGCGGGCCGGGACATGCAGGATGACGATCCGGAGGTGGCAATCTTTTCTGATGGGGCTTCGAGTTGCTCATGTCACCTCAATCATGGCTTTCAGCACTGAGGGGTTGCCCGCGATGTCCTTGGGAAAAGCGGTCGGTGTGTCCGCCAGCTTGAAGCGATGCGTGATCCACGGCCGCGTATCCACCTCTCCGTTCTCAACGAGACGGACGACCTCACGAAACGTGGCGGGCAGGGCATTGCGGCTGCCCATGACAGTCAGCTCGCGGCGGTGAAAGTTGGGATCGTTAAACGTCACGTCGCCTTGGAAGAGACCGACAAAGACAATGCGCCCTCCGTGGGCGGGCAGGTCGAAACAGCCCATCATCGAGCCTGCGTTGCCTGTGGCATCAATCACGCACGTCGGCAGGTCTCCGGCGCCGATGCGCCTCAGCTCGTCCGCCGCGCCGGGGCCGGGCTTGAGGGTGTGCTGAATGCCGAGTTGTTTTCGGCAAAAATCAAGGCGCGTGTCGCTCACGTCCATCACCGCGAGTTTAGCGCCGGAAACCTTGGCGAACTGGATCACGCTGAGCCCGATCGGACCGGCGCCGATCACGAGAATAAAATCGTCCTTGGTAGGCGCGGCGCGTTCGACGGCGTGGGCGCCGATGCCGAGGGTCTCGACCAGCGCGAGCTGCTCGTAGCCGAGCTTGGCCGAGGTGTGCAGCTTATGGGCGGGTATGCGTAGAAACGGCGTCATGCCGCCATCAATGTGCACGCCCAGCACCTGAAGCGAATTGCAGCAATTTGGTTTGTTGCGGCGGCAGGCGATGCAGGTGCCGCAGTTCAAATAGGGCTCGACCGCACAACGGTCGCCGACCTGCAGGCCATGAGGCTGATCACCGGGATCGATCACCTCGACGCCCAGCTCATGACCGAGAACACGCGGGTAGGTAAAGAAAGGCTGCCTGCCGGCGAAAGCGTGCAGGTCGGTGCCGCAAACGCCGATGCGGTGAACGCGCACGAGGGCGGTGCCCGACGTGGCGGTGGGCATCGGGCGGTCAGTCGCAGCAAACAGACCGGGGTGTTCCAGGACGATGGTGAGCATGATAAAAAGTTAAAATTGGAATCCGCGATTTAGGGCGAGAAGAGCAAGCTCAATGGTGTTTCGCCGGGCAATGCGGAAGTCGGCCAAAGTGAAGCCGGCCCAAACAGGAGTCAGGATTCAGATGCCAGATGTCAGAGATCAGATGCCAGTTACCGAGGCCTAAGGCCGACAGCCGCCAATAATTCCGCAATCCGCATTCCCCATTCCGCAATCCCCGCCGCATTCCCATGCCCCTCCCCTTTCCCGCTTCAGCCCTTCAGTCCTTCAGTCTTTCAGCCTTTCCCTTCCCTCCCTCCTCCGTGTGCTCTGTCTCAGTGGTTCAATTCTCCTCTCCTCCTGGCTCCTGACTCTTTCCGCCCCGGTGTTTGAGCAAGCTTTGGAAGCCCTTCGGTGCGACCTGGTACACTTGCTTGAAGCATCGGGAGAAATGGTAGGGGTCGGCGAAGCCCACTTTGGCGGCGGCTTCCTTGACGAGCGTGTCGGGGTTCATGAGCAGCTCGGCGGCGCGCGCCATCTTGCAGCGGAGCAGAAATTGGTAAGGGCTGAGCCCTTGATAGCGCCGGAAGAGCCGGCTCAGGCGCGTCGGACCGATGCCGGTGGCGCGCGTGATCTCCGACAGCGTATCGAGCGACACGGTTTGTTCCTCGATGAGGCGCTTGCAACGCACGAAATCGTCCTCGGCCGTCCAGCCGGGCGTCGCCGGCAGGCCGGTGAGATCCTCAATCTTCAGTAGCAGCACCGCCACCAGCGCGGCACAGAGGCGTCCGGCCATGGGGCGATGGTGGCCCCCCTCGCGAATGAGGTCGTCCCACAGGCGCTGCACGTCGGCAAACCGGGCGAGTTGCACCAGCGCGCCCGGCTCGAGGCCGGCCGCATGCAGCTGCGCCCGCGCGCCACGACGCATGCTGAGAAAATACTTGGCGAGCGGTTGCCGGGAGTCGGTGCGGATTTCCAAACGCGTGGTCCGGTCGTAGGCAAACAGGCTGCCGGCGCGTAACGAGAATTCCTGGCCATTGAGCCGCACCTGGCCCACACCGTCTGTGACCAGCTCCAAGGTGGGAAACGGAAAGTGTTCGCGCTGAACTAGGTAATCGGGATCGCAGCGTTCAAAGCCGCCATAAGCCGGGATCAGGCTCGCGCGGGGCTCGTCGGCCAGCCCGAGAAAAAAATAGCGCGAACCCGAGACGTGGGTCGCAAGTATGGCGGATTGCCGGGCAGGCCGTGGCATGGTTTCCGGCCACCTTGGGCGGTGGCGACAAAACGGCAAGAATATCCATGCTCAGGCCTTATCTTTCCATTGTAATGACTTTGCGTTGCTGTCCGAATTTTTGATTTATTTATCCAGTTTTCCAACCGTCATGCCCTCCAGGCAATACCTGGGAAAAAAGCTGATGGCTAGCTAGACCCCCTCGCGTCCGGTTTTCCCCGCCCCCCCTATGCACTCCCACGACCACGACTGTTCCGGTCACGATCACCGCCATGTGCCGC
>JBAXLL010000003.1:0-32804 GCA_037134835.1 Verrucomicrobiota bacterium | reverse complement strand
TAAGTGCGGTGAAACTCAGCGTGGTAAAGCGCATCCTCTGGGCCTGGGTGCTCACGTTGCCGGTCACAAGCCTGCTCGGCTACGGGTTGTTCTGGCTGTTCGGGTGAAAGCGGCAGGCATCCTCGCGTGACGCAAAGTGGCACGAGAGTCCTGCCCGCGGCCCGAATCTCATGGGCGAGATGCCCAGCCGCCCTGATCAGGCCCGACCGAGGTAGCTGCCGTCGGCGGTGTTCACGCGCACGGTCTCGCCTTCCTTGATGAAGAGCGGCACCTGGATCATCAGACCGGTCTCCAGCTTGGCGGGCTTCTGAACATTCGAGGCCGTGTCGCCTTTCACGCCGTCGGCGCTTTCGACGATCTTCAGGTTGACGGCACTGGGCAGCTCGAGGGTGAGCGGTTTGTCGTCCACAAAGAGCACGTCCACCTTGCCGTTGGCGGTGAGGTAGTTCTTGGTGTCGCCGATGAGGGTCGCGTTCAGCTCGATCTGCTCAAAGGTGTTGGGATCAATGAACGCGTAGGTGTCGCGGTCGGCGTAGCTGAATTCGAGGGTCTTCTTCTCGGTGGCGAGCACCTCGACGCTGTCGGTCGAGTTGAAACGCTGGTCGAGGGACTTGCCGTAGCGGAGGTTCCGCATCTTCACCTGCACGAAGGCGCGCAGGTTGCCCGGCGTGCGGTGCTGGGTCTCCATGACGAGGTGGGCCTCGCCGTTGAACTTGATGACTTGGCCTTTGCGGATGTCGTTGACTGCGGCTGAGGGCATAAGAATAAAGTGGAAGGTGGCGGTTGGAAGGAGGGAAAGGGCCAAGGCATGAGGCTTCGGGCCGGCGAGGTCAAGGCCGGGTGGCAGGAAAACGCAATCGGCGACGGGGCGGGCCTAGCGCAGCTGATCTGCCGGCAAATCACCCTGCCTTTGAACCCGTCCAGCCGCAGTTTGGATTCACGTTCATCGGCCTCAGGGCAATCCTCCTGTTCGCCATGCTTGCCAGCACCATCCCTATGCGACGGGCGGATCGCCCGGCACAACCAATCTTGGTTAAAACCGCACACCCTGACTCGCTCACTTCCCGCCCACCAGCACGCCCAGCTGCTCCTGCAACGAAAGGAAAAATTCCGGGCTGAGCTCGCCGGTCGGCACTTCGTAGAGCTGCTTCGTCCTGGCGTGCTCGTAGAGCTGGCGCGAGCGGCCGGCGGCGGGGCCGCGCGGACGCAGGATTTTTTTGCGCTCCAGCACGAGGGCGAGGAACTGGATGAGCCGCGCGTTCTCCGGCGCAGGCGGCGCGGACGGGTCGGCGAGCGTGAGGAAAAGGTTCTCGGCGTTCAGGCGCAGGAGGCGGGCGGAGTCGGCGTCGGAAGTGCGGGCCTTGAAGACCTGCACCCACTGGCAGACGGGGGCGCCGGCCACCGCGAAGCCGGCGGAAGCGGCCTCGGCCACGTCGAAACGCGCGAGCGCGCCGGTCGCAAGGTCACGCACGAGGCGGCTGACGACACGGTCGCCCGCGGCGAAAGGCCGGGCGGTGGCGGCGCAGACGGTGGCAAGCGGCGGGAGATGCAGTTCCATGCGGGTTTCTTGTTGCGCGCAGGCGAGGCCGACGCCAGCACTTTCCGGCCCACGAAACCATGAAAGGACGTCTCATCGCCATCGGCGACATCCACGGCTGCCACGAGGAATTGGCGGAACTGCTGGCGCTCCTCAGGCCGGGCAAGGACGACCGGCTGGTTTTTCTCGGCGACCTCGTCAACCGCGGGCCGGACAGCCGCGCTGTGCTGGAGCTGGCCCGGGAACACCGCGCAGTGACGCTGCTGGGCAACCACGAGTTGCGCCTGTTGAAATACCGCCGTACGGGCGAAAAGAAATACGCCAAGGAAAAAGACATGGACACCTTTGAAAAGCTGCGCCCCAAAGACTGGGCGCTGCTTGAGGGGATGCCGTTGACCTTCGAGGAACCGGAGCTGGACATCGTCTGCGTCCACGGCGGATTTTTGCCCGGCGCGTCATGGAAAAAACAGCCGGCGGAGGTCGTCACGCGGATCCAGGTCGTGGATCGCGACGGCCGGCCGCGCAAACGCGGCGAGGCTCCCGAGGCGACGCCGTGGGCCGACCTGTGGGACGGACCCCCGTTCGTCATTTACGGCCACACCTCCCGGCCGGACATCTATCGGCGCAAATGGTCAGTCGGCATTGACACGGCCTGCGCGATGGGCGGAAGCCTCACCGCCTATATACTGCCCGAGCGAAAGTTCGTGCAGGTGAAGGCGCGTAAAAAATATTATCCCTAAATCCCATGCCCGAAGCCGCCCCCGTCCACACCGTCGCCAGTCTGAAATCGCTGGAAAACGCCACGGGGCGCGCCTTCACCGCGCTGCTCGTCGTGAAGAAGCTCTCCGTCAAGACGGCGTCGAACGGCAACCCGTTTCTCAGCACCGACCTCGGCGACCGCACCGGCTCGTTTGGCTGCACGATCTTCAACGACAACCCTGGTTTCGATGCGCTCAAGGCCGCAGGAGAAGGGGCGGTGGTGCGCGTCGAGGGCAAGGTTGACCACTACCAAGGACGGCTGTCGCCAAAGCTGGCCCGCGTGACAGTGCTGCCCGAAAATGAGCTGGGCGCGGCCGGAGTGATTGAAAACCTGGTCGAGGTCGCGCCCGAGGACGCAGCAGCGCTCTGGGCGGAGTTCAACGGTTTCATCGCCGGCCTCTCCCACCCGGAATTGCGCGCCACGGTGCAGGCGGTCTTCGATGAGATCGGCGAGACCTTTCGCTGGGCCCCGGCGGCGGTCGCCATGCATCACGCTTACCGGTACGGCCTGCTGGAGCACACCATCCATATGGCGCGCGCGGCCAAGGCGCTGCTGCCCCTCTACCGTGAAGTGGATGCCGATCTCGCGCTGGCCGGCGTGCTGTTGCACGACACCGGCAAAGCGCTCGAATACGAGGGCACACTGGCGACGAAACGAAGCCGCCGCGGAATTTTGCAGGGCCACGTCGTGCTCGGCTACCAGCTCGCGCGCAAGGCGGGAATCAAGGCCCGGCTCGATGCCGGACGGCTGGAGCGACTGGAGCACATCATCCTCTCGCACCAAGGTGAGCCCGAGTGGGGCGCAGCGGTCTATGCGGCGACGCCGGAAGCGGTGTTCGTCTCGATGGTGGATAACCTTGATGCCAAGATGGGCATGGTACAGCGCACCCTTCGGCAGGCTAGCGCAGGCGACGAATTTTCCGAACGTCTGCCGGGGCTGAGCACGCAACTGCTCGTGCGCCCCGTGGAGTAGGTCCGGGTGGTTCAGCTCCGCTTGGCCTGCCCGTAAGTCGCACCGGGGCCGTGCTTGCGCTTGAAATGCCGGGCGAGCAAGGCCGGCTCGATCCGCGCGAGCTTCGGCACCAGCTGGAGCGACGCCAGCGCAAGCTGTGCGATGCACTCGACGGCCACCGCCACCTCCACCGCCCCGGCCACCGTCGGCCCCCAGGTGAAGGGCGCATGGCGGTTGACCAGCACGCCGGGAAAATCGGCGGGGTCCCATCGCCGACAGCACTCAACGATGACGTTGCCCGTTTCCCACTCGTAGGCGCCGCCGCTGATTTCCTTCGCGGTCAGCTTGCGCGTCACCGGCACATTGCCGTTGAAATAGTCCGCGTGCGTCGTGCCAAAAATCGGGATAGCTCGCCCGGCCTGGGCGAAGGCCGTCGCCTGCGTCGAGTGGGTGTGGACGATGCCGCCGATTTTGGCCAGGCCGAGGTAGAGACGGCGGTGCGTGGGCGTGTCGGACGACGGGCGGAGTTTCCCTCCGACAATTTTGCCGTCGAGGTCCACCAGCACCATGTCAGCCGGACGAAGCGCGGCGTAGGCCACGCCGCTCGGCTTGATGGCAAAGACCCCGCGCCGGCGGTCCAGCGCGCTGGCATTGCCAAAGGTGAGGTTGATGAGGCCGTGCTGGGGTAGGGCGACATTGGCCTCGTAAGCCTCGCGTTTGAGTTCGGTGAACATGGAGAGTTTGGTTTTGTCAGAGCGGGTACGGAACGCAGCGCGCCGGGGACACAGAGAGGAAATCTCGCGCCCGGTGCGATAAAATTTCCTGATCCGGCGGCGATCTCGGGCCCGGGCCGGGTACCCGATGAGGAATCTCAGGCCCGGAGGCCCGACGCGAGGTGGTGATAGACCTCGTTGTTCCGCAAGGTTTGCTTGAACTCGCCGAGGCGCGTGTCCCCGTTGATGACCGCCAGCTCAATGCCGGCGATGGTGGCGAAATCCTCCAGCATCTCCGTCGTGACGGCGTAGCTGTAGCCGGTGTGGTGCGCACCGCCGGCGTGGATCCACGCGGCGCATGCGGTCTTGAAGTCGGGTCGGCATTGCCACACGGCGCGCGCGACGGGCAACCTAGGCAGGGGGGACGGTGGCGCGACCGCCTCAACCTCGTTGACGAGCAGCCGGAAGCGGTTGCCGAGATCAATGAGCGAGGCGTTGAGCGCGGGACCGGCGGGCGCATCAAACACCAGCCGTACCGGATCCTCCTTGCCGCCAATGCCGAGCG
This sequence comes from Verrucomicrobiota bacterium, assembly GCA_037134835.1. Taxonomy (GTDB): domain Bacteria; phylum Verrucomicrobiota; class Verrucomicrobiia; order Opitutales; family Opitutaceae; genus CAIYUN01. The sequence continues at coordinate 28,278 of JBAXLL010000003.1, read as the reverse complement.
GGTGAATTTCGAGGGAAGGCTTCGTGGCGGCGATGGTCTCGCAAATTTCGAGCATGTGTGCGCCGAGCACGAGGTGGCCGTCCGGATGCAAATGGTAGGTGTAGTCCTCCATGAACGAGGTGCCGCCCGGCAGGCCGCCGCCCATGACCTTCATCGCCCGGAGGAGCGCGGCCGTCTTCCAGTCCCCTTCGGCGCCGAAGCCGTAGCCCTCGGCCATGAGCCGCTGCACCGCGAGGCCGGGCAGTTGCCGCAAGCCGTGCAAATCCTCGAAGGTCGTCGTGAAGCCCTTGAATCCGCCTTCTGCCAAAAACGCGCGCAGCCCCAGCTCGATGCGCGCGCCATACCGGAGCGAGTCGTGCCGGGCGCCACCTTTGCGCAGCTCCCGGGCCACGGTGTAACGCTCCGCGTATTCCGCACAGAGCCGGTCCACCGCGCGGTCGTTGATGCCCGCGTCGGAAATTTTCGCCACCAAGTCGCCGATGCCATGACCGTTGACCGCGAAGCCGAACCGCAGCTCGGCGGCCACCTTGTCGCCCTCGGTGACAGCAACCTGCCGCATGTTGTCGCCGAAGCGCACGAACTTCGCCCCCTGCCAGTCATGCCACGCGTGGGCCGCGCGCATCCATGCGCCCAGCCGGTCCTGCACCTCCGCATCGGCCCAGTGCCCGACGACGACCTTGCGGCCGAGCCGCATGCGCGTGTGCAGGAAGCCCGCCTCACGGTCGCCGTGCGCGGCCTGGTTGAGGTTCATGAAGTCCATGTCAATCGTGCCCCACGGCAGGTCGCGATTGAACTGGGTGTGCAGATGGACGAACGGTTTCTGCAACGCGGTCAGCCCGCGGATCCACATTTTCGCGGGGGAGAACGTATGCATCCACAGCACGAGGCCCGCACAGGTGGCGTCGGTGTTGGCCTCGAGGCAAAGCTTCGTGATCTCGTCGGGCGTGGTGACAAGCGCCTTGAACACGACCTTGAGCGGCAGGCGGGGCGAGGCGGCGAACGCAGCGGCGATCTGGCGCGAGTTGGCCGCAACCTGCCGGAGCGGGCCGGGACCGTAAAGGTGCTGGCTGCCGGTGACGAACCAAATTTTCGGGACGGGTGAATTTTTCATAGCTGTAAATGGGACGATTGCGTTGGCGGGCCGAGTATGGCGGACGGGCCAGAATCAGCGGCGGCTGGATGCCCGCTATCCGCGGATTCCCGACCGCTCCTTAAGGGCCAGCAGTTCCTTCATCACGCGAGAGAGATCGGCCTTCCGGTTGAGGCCGCCGAATGCGTCGTGCAACTGCCGGTAAAGCGCATAGAGCCGGTCGTAGGCCTTTTGGGCAGCGGGCCTTGGTTTGTAGGAAATACCCTTCAGCGAGGTCATGGCGGCCTGCGCGGCCGGAAAATTGGGATGAACACCCGCCAGCACGGCCGCAGATACCGCCGAACCGAGGGCGCACGCCTGCGACGAGCCGGCGACGCGCATCGTGCAGCCGGTCACATCGGCGTAGATTTGCATAAGCAACGGGTTTTTTTCCGCGATGCCGCCGGCGCAGACCACGCGCGTGATGGGCACCCCATGCTCGCGGATGCGTCCGATGATGGCGCGCGCGCCGAACGCCGTCGCCTCGATCAACGCACGGTAGACCTCGGCCGGTGTGCTGTGAAGCGTCTGGCCGAGCAGCAGGCCGGTGAGGCGCTGATCCACGAGGATGGTGCGGTTGCCGTTGTTCCAATCGAGCGCGAGCAAACCGCTTTGGCCGGGCACCAACCGCGCGGCTTCCGTGGTCAGCCGGGCGTGCAACGCATCATCGCCGCCACAGATGACCTCGGCCCACCATTTGAATATGTCGCCGACGGCCGACTGACCGGCCTCGATGCCATAGTAACCGGGCAGGATCGCGCCCTTGACGATGCCGCAGATGCCGGGGATGTCGGGCACCGTTTTGCGCGCGGAAACGACGCCGCAGTCGCAGGTCGAGGTGCCGATGACCTTGACCAAGGTGCCCTCGGTCACCCCGCAGCCGATGGCACCGTAGTGCACATCAAACTCCCCGATCGCAATGGGGATGCCGGCGGGCAGGCCAAGCGTTTTCGCCCACGCGGCGCAAAGGTTGCCCGCCGGCACGGTCGCGTCGTGAGCACGCGCATAAAGCCGGTCGCGCAGCGCGGCGAGCTTGGGGTCGAGTCGCGCCAGAAACTTCTTGTCCGGCAGCCCGCCCCACTCGTCGCAATAAAGCGCCTTGTGCCCGGCGGCGCAGACCCCGCGCTTCACCTGCACGGGGTCGGTCACACCCGCGAGCACGCTCGGCACCCAGTCGCACAGCTCGACCCACGAATACGCGGCATCAAAGACCTTTGGATCCACGTTGCGGCAGTGCCAGATTTTCGCCCAAAACCACTCGGAGGAATAGGTGTTGCCGCACTTGGCGATAAATTGCGGCCGGAGCTTCGCCGCCATTGCCGTGATCTGCGCCGCCTCGCGCCAGCCGGTGTGGTCTTTCCAGAGCCAGCATTGGGCGTTGAGATTTTTCCGCCACTTCGGCGAAAAAGCGAGCGGCACGTTGCCTGCATCCACCGGTATCGGGCTGGAGCCGGTGGTATCCACCCCGAGGCCGGCGACCTTGCGGGGGTCGAAACCGCGGGTTTTCCGTGCCTGCGCCAGCGCGCCGCGCACACTTTTCTTGAGGCCAAACAAATAGTCGCCCGGATGCTGGCGGGCGAGATGGTGGTCGCGCGCGTCTAGCAGCACACCCTGGCGCCCGCTGGGGTAGTTGACGACACAGGAGCCAAGCTCCTTGCCGTCCGCACAACGCACGACGAGCGCACGCACAGAGTTGGTGCCATAGTCAATTCCAAGGGTGAACATGGCGGAAAACTTGCGCGTTCTCCTGTGTGGGTGCCAATCAAATTTCCAGTACAATTTTTCCGAACTGGCCGCCCCGCTCCATGAGGGCAAAGGCCTCGGCTGCCTGCGCCAGCGGGAAAACCTCGCTCACCACCGGGGTGAGGCGGTGGCGCGCAACGAACTCCATCATCGCCGCCCAGTCCGCCGGGCCGCCCATCGTCGTCCCGAGCAATGAAAGCTGCCGCCAGAAAACTTTCCGCATCGGCAGCACGGGCGGATTGCCCCGCGTCGCACCAAAAAACACCACCCGGCCGCCTGGCGCGGCGAGGTCGAGCAACGCCTCAAAACCGTCGCCGCCCGCACTGTCCACGATTACGTCGAAGAGGCCCGGCCCTTTGGTCGCCGCGTCCTTCGCCCAGCCCGGACGCGCGTAATTAAAGCCTCCTTTGGCGCCCAGCGCCATGGCCCGCGCGATTTTGTCGTCGCTGCCCGAGGTGACCCAGACCTGCGCGCCCGCCGCCACGGCAAATTGCAGCGCAAAGAGAGCGACCCCGCCGCCAATACCGCTGAGCAAAATCTTGTCCCCCGGCTGAAGCCGCGCCCGGGCGAACAGCGCGCGGTGGGCGGTCAGCCCTGCGAGCGGCAGCGCCGCCGCCCCGGTCCACGACAGATGCGCGGGTTTGGGTGCGAGCTGCGCGGCGGGCACGGCAATTTTTTCGGCGAGGGTGCCATCGCGCGGCAGACCGAGGATATTGAAATCCGCGCCCTGCGCGCGCGCGTCCGCCCCCCAGCCGAACGACGGGTTGATTATGACCTCACGTCCGACCCAAGCGGCGTCCGCCCCGACACCGACCGACTCGACCATCCCCGCGCCATCGGAGCCGGGAATGCAGGGAAATTTGAGCCCGGCATACTGCCCCAGCTTGATCCACAGGTCGCGGTGATTGAGCGCGGCGGCGCGAAGGGCCACCACGACCTCGCCCGACCCGGGCACGGGCGCAGAGACTTCGGCAAGGGCAAGCTGATTTACGGCGGTGAGTTGAACGGCGCGCATGGAGAAAGGTTTTCCGCATCATCGCGAAAACCTGGATGAAAGGAAGCACGGAACGCCGTGGGACCGCGACATCCCCATGGGGTGCCCCAGCCCGGTCCAAGCGCAAGATGAAGGGACCCGTCCCAGGCCAGGCGGTGAGCGTGGTCAAAACCAGGTCCATTGTTTCCCTTGGTCCTGGAGCTTCGCAGGGTCCGGACACGAAGCTTGTGCAAAATTCACTTCCTTGCTCATCTGCGCTTAAGCCTGTGACGGCAGCATCATCGTTACGAAGATCGTTACCACCTTCTGCAACTCTTTCCTCAACGCCAGAATCAGATCCTGATCACTCATGCCTGCGCCCGCCCCTGACTCCACACCCAAAGGCCTCGGTTACATCTCCTCGGCGCTTGCCGCGCCGGTATCGCCCGCCGAGGCGGCGCTGCGCCCACTGTCGTTTGCCGATTTCACCGGCCAGGCCAAGACCATCGAACGCCTGCAAGTCATGGTGGGCGCGGCCAAGAAACGCGGCGATCCGCTCAACCACATCCTGCTCTCCGGCCCGCCCGGCCTCGGCAAGACCACGCTCGCCTTCATCCTCGGCCACGAACTCGGCAAAAGCGTCCGCGTCACGTCCGGTCCGGTCGTCGAAAAGGCGGGCGACCTCGCCGGCCTGCTCACCAATCTGGAGGAGGGCGACATTCTGTTTATTGACGAAATTCACCGCATCCCGAAGACCGTCGAGGAATACCTCTACTCGGCGATGGAGGACTTCCGGCTCGACATCATGATTGACCAGGGGCCCAACGCCCGGAGCGTGCGCCTCTCGCTGCCGCGTTTCACGCTCGTGGGTGCAACGACCCGCGCCGGTCTGCTCACCGCGCCGCTGCGCTCGCGTTTCACGTTGCAGACGCGCCTCGACTACTACGACCACGCGACCCTCAAGGGCATCGTCCACCGCAGTTGCGGCCTGCTCAACGTCGCGCTGGACGACGCCGGTGCCCATGAGATCGCCACGCGTTCACGCGGCACACCCCGCATCGCGAACAACCTGATCAATTTCTGCCGCGATTACGCGCAGGAACGCGCCAAGGGCCGCATCACGCAGCCCGCCGCCGCCGCGGCGCTGGAGCTGCTGGAGATTGACGCGCGCGGCCTCGACGAAATGGACAAGCGCATGCTGCGGGTGATGGCCGAGAACTACCGGGGCGGCCCGGTGGGCCTCGGCACCATCGCCGTCGCCGTCGGCGAAGAGGCCGAGACGCTTGAGGAAGTCCACGAGCCCTTTCTCATCCAAGAGGGCTATCTCCAACGCACCCCACAAGGCCGCACCCTCACCGCCAAGGGCTACGCCGCCATCGGGCTGAAGCCGGCCGGCAATGAGCAGGGTGCGCTGCTGTAATCGACTTTTGCACGCCATGCCCGACCCCGCTCCCGTCATCCCAACCCTGCCGCCGCCCAGTGTGGCAGAGCGCCTGCGTGGCGCTGGGCGCACCTTGAAACGCACGCTCGACGCGTTCACCTCCCGCACCCTTTTGCGCGCAGCCCATGCGCGCAAGCGCGCGGCCTGGCAGGCCCGCATCAACGACGTGCTCGCGTGCCCGGACTATGCCCTCCTCCCGCGCAGGCCGGGGGCGGGCGCCATCGCGGCGGACGGAACCCAGACGATGCACAATGGCCTGCGCATCGTGCCCTACAGTTACTACCGCTGGCGCGGCACAGCGATGTTCACCGCCACGGGTGGCGTGCACGAGCCGCAGGAAGAGCGCGTATTCGCCGAAGTGCTGAAGTTCGTTCGCTCCGGCGGCGCGATGATCGAGCTGGGCGCGTACTGGGGCTTTTATTCGATGTGGTTCGCCCGGGAGGTGCCGGGAGCGCGCTGCGTGCTGGTCGAGCCCCTCGCCGAAAACCTCTCCCTGGGCAAGGCCAACTTCCGGCTCAACGGCCTCTCGGGCGAGTTTGTGCGCGCGGGGGTCGGTGCGACCTCGGGCCGCATCCCGAAGCTCGGCGCCATGATCTGCGTGGACGACCTCGTGGCGGAACGCGGGCTCGGGCCAATTGATATTCTGCACTGCGACATCCAGGGCTTCGAAGGCGACATGCTGCGCGGAGCGGCACGCACCCTCGCGGCGGGGAAAGTGCGCTTCGCCTTCGTCTCCACCCACACCAATGCGCTCCATGCCGAATGCCGCGCCGCGCTGGTGGCGCATGGCTTTGACATCATCGCTGACGCCGACCTCGACGGCACCTATAGCTTCGACGGTGTACTCGTCGGCCAGTTGCGCGGCACCTCCGGTCCCGGCCCGGTGTCGATTTCGCAGCGCACTCCGAAAAAAGGCTGAGGCCGGTCCGCCGCGAAATTGGATTTGCCAGCCTCCGGTGACGCCCGAAACATCGGGGACGTGTCACCCCGCATTTCCACCCCCGCCCTTGCCCTGCCCCTGTCGCTGCTGCTCGCCGTTGCGACGGTCCGCGCCGCCGCCCCGGCCGCTGCGGCTGCACTAGTTGCACCGGCTATGAGCGCTCCAGCCACTTCCACCTCTGCCACTCCCGCCATGCGTGTCCTGACCAACGTCACCTACCTCGCGCCTGACCGCGCGGAGAAACTCGATGTCTATCTGCCTGAGGGCCGTGCGCCCGGAGTGTTTTCGCCCGCGCTCGTGTGGATTCACGGCGGCGGCTGGACGGGCGGCATGAAGTCCGAGGCGCGCGCCAAGGAGGTCTGCACCACGCTGATCGGCGCCGGCTACGTCGCGGTGAGCATTGATTACAAGCTCGGCAATGGCTCGTGGCCGCAAAGCCTGCTCGACTGCAAGAACGCCGTGCGCTTTCTACGCGCTCATTCGAAGGAGTATGGCATTGATCCCGACCGCATCGCCGTGGGCGGCGGTTCGGCCGGCGGACACCTCGCCCTGATGGTGGGAATCACAGCAGGGAAAAAGGAGTTTGAGCCGGACGCAACCTACGCGGGGGTGCCGGACACGGTCCGTGCGATCATCAACTGCTACGGCCCGGCGAACCTGGTGGTGCCACCGGCCGCCGCCAACACCGGCCCAGCCACAGGTATGCGAAAACTGATGGATGACTCGCGCGTCGTGTTCAGTGCGGGCGCGCCCGACCTCGCGGTGCTGCGGGCGGCGTCACCCACACTGCTGGTGGCGAAGAGGATGCCGCCGGTGCTCACCTTCCACGGTACGGCCGACCCGACCGTGGACTACGAGCAATCCGTCGAGCTGAACAAGGTGCTGGCCGAACGGGGCGTGGAGCATGAGTTCGTGTCGCTCGAAGGTGTGGGGCACTCGTTCGACTTCGAGATCGCCGTTCCCACCGACGGCAAGCCGAAGCTGCCGCGCGACCTGCGGCCCGTGGCGCTGGCGTTTCTGGCGAAGCATCTGGCGGTGAAAGCGGCACCGGCCAGCAAATGACTCGGCTCGTATAGCCCGGCTAGGGAGAGCCGGGACTCTGAGAGCGTCCAAAGCCGTTTCATATATGCGGACGCCCGCTCAATAGTTGCATGGGTAGAGCGAACCGTCCTCAGTGAGCCGCGGCTCGGCGGGGACGCCTCGCCCTACCGTTTCGACCACAGTTTTTTTAACGGCTCCAATCCTCCCGCCTCTCCCGAGGCGGGCTACAAAACGCCCGTCAACCGCGCCGCGCGCATTTTCTTGTTCGGTTTTGCGCACCGGCGGCTACCATAGGGCAAATATCCCGATGGACACCGACCCCGATTTGCTGCGCCGCTACGCCGAGGAGCACGATGAAGCCGCCTTCGCTGAGCTGGTGAAACGCCATCTCGGCCTCGTTCACGCCACGGCGCTGCGCCTGCTCGGCGGCGACACGCACCTCGCACAGGATGTCGCGCAGGGCACGTTCACCGAGCTGGCGCGGCAGACGGCCGCCCTGCGTGACCGCGCCACGCTCGCCGGCTGGTTGCACCACACCGCACGGTTTCTCGCCCTCAACGCTGCAGCAGGTCGCGGAATTCGGCTATGCCAAGCGCGACGGGTTCACTGCCGTGACGCTGCCCTACCTTGGCGGCGGCCTGCAGTTTCTCATTCTGCTGCCCGACGAGGCAAACGGGGCGGACGGCCTTGCTGCCCGGCTCACACCGGACATCCTGATGGGCAACGCGAATTTGAACAAGCGTTTGGTGAGTCTCAGCCTTCCGAAACTCCGGCTGCAAGGCCCGACCATGAAGCTAAAGGAACTGCTCCGGTCACTCGGCATGACAACTCCTTTCAGTGGCGATGCCAATTTCAGCCGGATGTCCGCAGACCCACTTCTAATTGACCAAGTTTACCACAAAACCTTCCTGGAACTCGACGAGGAGGGCACCGAAGCCGCCGCCGCGACCGCCGTTGTCATGGCACCGGGTGGAATGTCCCCGAGACAACCTCGACCGGTTGTCGTGCGCGTGGATCACCCGTTCCTCTTCGCCATCCAGCTCCGCGAGAGCGGCGCGTGCTTGTTCCTCGGCCGCGTGACCGACCCGCGCTGAGGGTTTGGAGAATACGACATACCCGGAGTGTTCAGAAAAGGGCGCAGCAAGACTGCGCCCCTACAATTGTACGCGCGCTCAGCGGCGGCGGCGTTTGACGGCTAGCTGAACACCGCTGTAGCGGATAAGGGTTTGCAGGTGCTCGTATTGCGCGGGATCCACGTCCTTGGCGGAACGGATGTCCTCCTCGGCGCGCTTCAAAGCAGTCTCGACGGCGGTCTCGTCAATTTTTTCCTCGGTGATCGCGTGCTCGGCCAGGACCGTGACGCGGTCGCCGTCCACCTGCGCAAAGCCACCGCTGACGGCGAGCCACTGGGTCTGGCCGTTTTTCGTCACCCGCAGCTCGCCGTGCTCGATCTCGGTGAGCAGGGGGATATGGCCGGGAAGAATGCCGACCTCACCCGACGTCGTCGGGATGACGACCGTTTCGATGGTGTCGGAATAGACCCGGGCCTCGGGGGTGACGATTTCGAGCGTGAGCGACATGGGAATCAGGCCTTCTTCGCGGCCGCGATGACTTCGTCAATGCCGCCCTTCATGTAAAAGTCGCCTTCCGCGATGTGGTCGAGCTCGCCGTCGAGGATCATCTTGAAGCCGCGGACCGTCTCCTTGACGGGGACGTATTTGCCGGGCGTGCCGGTGAACACCTCGGCAACCGCGAAGGGCTGTGAGAGGAGGCGCTGGATCTTGCGCGCCCGATAGACGGTCTGCTTGTCTTCGGCGGAAAGCTCGTCCAGGCCGAGAATGGCGATGATGTCCTGCAGATCCTTGTAGCGCTGGAGGACGCGCTGGACTTCGCGGGCCACCTTGTAGTGCTCCTCGCCGACGATGTCGGCCTGGAGCGCCTTTGAGACGGAGGCCAGCGGGTCAACGGCCGGATAGATGCCGAGTTCGGCGATGGAGCGCTCCAGCACGATGGTGGAATCCAAATGCGCAAAGGTGTTGGCCGGCGCCGGGTCGGTGAGATCGTCGGCCGGGACGTACACGGCCTGCACAGAGGTGATGGAGCCCTTTTTCGTCGAGGTGATGCGCTCCTGGAGCAGGCCCATCTCGTTGGCGAGCGTCGGCTGGTAGCCGACGGCGGAGGGCGAACGGCCGAGGAGGGCGGACACTTCGGAACCGGCCTGCGAGAAGCGGAAGATGTTGTCCACAAAGAGGAGCACGTCCTGATTCTTCTCATCGCGGAAATACTCGGTCATGGCGAGAGCCGAGAGGGCGACGCGCATACGGGCACCCGGGGGCTCGTTCATCTGGCCGAACACAAGGGCAACCTTGGACTTCGACAAGTCCTTCTGGTCAATGACGCCGGCCTCGGACATCTCATGGTAAAGATCGTTGCCCTCACGGGAGCGCTCGCCGACGCCCGCGAACACGGACATGCCGCCGTGGGCCTTGGCGATGTTGTTGATGAGCTCGAGAATGACGACGGTCTTGCCAACGCCAGCGCCACCAAACGCGCCCGCCTTGCCGCCCTTGATGAAGGGGCAGATGAGATCAATGACCTTTATGCCGGTCTCAAGGATCTCGGCCTTGGTGTTCTGCTCGGTGAGCGTGGGGGCGGCACGGTGAATCGGGTATTTCTTGTCGAAATTGACGGGGCCTTTACCGTCCACCGGGTTGCCGCAAACATCGAAGATACGGCCCAGCACGCCGTTGCCGACCGGGACCGAGATCGGGGCGCCGGTGTCGGTGACCGTCATGCCGCGCACGAGGCCCTCGGAAGAGGACATCGCGATGGCGCGGGCAACGCCGCCGCCGAGATGTTGCTGAATCTCAAGCGTGAGCGTCTCCGCCTTGCCGAAGACGGTGAACTCGATAGTGAGCGCCTGATAGATCGGCGGAATGGCGTTCTCTGCGAACTGGACGTCAACGACGGGGCCGATGACTTGGACGATTTTGCCGGTGTTGCTCATTTGGAAAAGTAGGAGGGGACGGGTTGGATGAAAAGGGCTCAGGCGGCGAACTGGGCGGCGGCGATCTCGAGGATTTCCTGTGTGATGCCGGCCTGACGGGCCTTGTTGTATTCGAGGGTGAGGTCGCCCAGGAGCTTGGTGGCGTTGTCCTTGGCGGTCTTCATGGCGACCATGCGGGCGCTGTGCTCGCTGGCCTTGGCGTCGAGCGCCTGCTGGAAGAGCTCACGGTGGAGGTAGAGCGGGAGCAGCGCCCTGAGCACACCGGTGGCGCTGGGCTCGAACAGCATCTGGCTGTCGGAGGACTGGGCGGCCGGGGCGGCGGCGTGGCCGGCATCGGCGTGAAGTTCGGCAATAACCGCCTGCACGTTGGACAGCGGCAGCAGCGGCATGAGCGTCGGCACCTGCACCAGCGTGTTGCGGAAACGGGGCCAGATGACCTCCACGGTGTCCACCACCCCGTCCTGAAACTGCTTCACCATGAACTCGGCGACCATGCGGATGTCGGCGAAGGTGGTGCGGTCGTTGGCCGGAAAGTCGGCGAGCAGCTCGCGCTTGGTCCGGGCGATGAATTGCGCCCCCTTGCGGCCGATGACCGCGTATTTCGCCGGAGTCTTGATGTCGGTCACCAGCTTAAAGACATTCGTGTTCAGCGGACCGCAGAGGCCCTTGTCCGAGGTGATCAGAATGATGCCGCGTGTGCGAATCTCGCGCTTGGCCAAAAACGGATGCTGGAGCTCCTCCACGCGCGGCCCGAGCGCGGCCAGCATCTGCGCCATGAGCTCGGCGTAGGGCCGGCCGGCGAGCGCGGCCTGCTGCGCCTTTTTCATCTTCGACGCCGCGACCAGCTCCATCGCCTTGGTGATCTGGCGGGTGTTCTTGACCGACTTGATGCGGCGGCGGATGTCGCGGGTTGAGGGCATGGCTCAGGAAAGGCTGAAGGACTGAAGGACTGAAGGACTGAAGTGGTCAACCTTTGCGAAGGAGGGTGACAAAGATGGCGACCAATTGGTCGGTCTCGGATTTGAGTTCGGCAAGACGCGAAGGTGGGAAAACACCGTCGGCCTCGAGGCATTCGAGCCAATGCAATGTTTCATCCGCCTCACGGAGGCAGTCGCCGATTTTGGAGCGGTATTCGGCCGCCGAACGGCCGCGCTGGGCTTCACGATAATTTGCGCCGACTGAGTTGGCCGAGCGAACCAGCTGCTCGCCGTAGATTTGGCCGAGCCGGTTGCTGCGCGGAAGCGCGACAAAGAGTTTCGCGACACGCCGCCCCAACTGGAACGTGCGGTCCCGAAGGTCTCCCTGATTATGGAACATGGTGTACTCACCGGTTCAGTCTTTCAGTTTTTCAGCCTTTCAGCCCTTATCCTGCGTAGCCGGCTTTCCATTCGTCGCAGGCGGCCTGCAGCTTGGCCTCGAGATCCTTGTCGAGGGCGGCCTTGGTGCGGATTTCGGTGAGCAGCGCGTCCTTGCGGGCGATGAAAAAGTCCTTCAGCGCCGCGGCGGCGGTGACGATCTTTTTCGCGTCGATCGGGTCGAAGAAATTCTTCTGCATCGCGAAGAGCACGGCGACCTGCAGCTCGATGGGCACGGGGCTGAGCGCAGGCTGCTTGAAGAGCTCAACGATGCGCGCGCCACGCTCCAGCTGGGCCTTGGTCTTGGCATCGAGGTCCGAGCCAAACTGGGCGAACGCCGCCAGCTCGCGGAACTGGGCCAGTTCACCCTTGAGCTTGCCGCCCACCTGCTTCGTGGCCTTGATCTGGGCGGAGGAACCGACGCGCGAGACGGAAAGGCCGACCGACACGGCGGGACGGATGCCCTGGTTGAAGAGGTCGGTCTCGAGGAAGATCTGGCCGTCGGTGATCGAGATGACGTTGGTCGGGATGTAGGCGGACACGTCGCCAGCCTGAGTCTCAATGATCGGCAGCGCGGTGAGCGAGCCCTTGCCATCGAGGCGCGCGGCGCGCTCAAGGAGGCGGGAGTGGAGATAGAACACGTCGCCCGGATACGCCTCGCGACCGGAAGGGCGCTTCAGGATGAGCGAAATCTGGCGGTAGGCGACGGCATGCTTCGAGAGATCATCATAGACGATGAGCGCGTCCATGCCATTTTCCATAAACCACTCGCCCATCGCGGCGCCGGAGAACGGGGCGAGGTATTGGTTGGCGGGGTTGTCGGCGGCGGGGGCGGCGACAATGATGGTGTATTCCAGCGCGCCGGCGGCCTCCAAGGCGCCGATGGTGCGGACGACATTGGAGTTTTTCTGCCCGATGGCGACGTAGATGGAGTAAACGGGGCGGAACTTCGGGTCACCGCCGGCGAGGCCGACCTTGTTGATCTTCGCCTGGTTGATGATGGTATCAATGCAGATGGTGGTCTTGCCCGTGCCGCGGTCGCCGATGATGAGCTCGCGCTGGCCGCGCCCGATCGGGATCATGGAGTCAATGGCCATGATGCCGGTGAAGAGCGGCTGGTTGACAGACTTGCGCGCCATGATGCCGGGGGCGATTTTTTCCACGGGATAGGTCGCAGTCGCCGCGATGGGCCCCTTGCCGTCCACCGGATTGCCGAGCGCATCCACCGCGCGGCCGAGCAGCGCCTTGCCAACCGGCACGGAGAGCAGCTTGCCGGTGGTCTGGACTTCGTCGCCCTCCTTGAGCTTGGAAACGTCGCCGAGGACGACGCAGCCGACCTCGTCCTCCTCAAGATTGAGCGCGATGCCGATGGCCCCACCGGGAAACTGCACCATCTCATTGTACATGACGGCAGAGAGGCCGTCAATTTTGGCAACGCCGTCGGCGACGGTGCGGATGTTGCCGGTGTTCTTATTGACGGCCTTGCTGGAAAGCTTGGCGATCTGCTGTTCGATTTGTTCGAGGACGGTGCTCATTGAGGGAAGGGCTGAAGGACTGAAAGACTTAATGGCTGTAAGATGGAAAGGCTGAAAAAGTGGTGGCGGGCGGTGGGTGGAAAAAGGCGCGGATGAAAGGGAAGAGCTGGGCCGGGAAATGTTTTGGTTCAGGAGGTTTGGGGTTCAGTCTTTCAGCTCTTCAGTCTTTCAGCCTTTGGTCACACTGCGGCGGCGAGCGCGGCGAGCTGGCCGGCGACCGAAGACTCGTAGAGGTCGTCGCCCACGCGGATCCGGAGACCGGCCAGCAGCGCGGGGTTGGGCCGGGCGAGGGCGGCGATCGGACGGGAATATTTTTTTGTCATCGCGGCGGCGATGGCGGAGAGCGTGGCCTCGCCGACTGCGCCGGCATGCTCGACCAGGGCGCGGCTGCGCGCGACCTCGGCGACGGCGAGCCGGTGGTAGGCCTTGAGCACGGCGTTGGTGTTGGCGGGACGGTGCTTCTCCACATAGGCCAGCACCCCGGCGACGCGATCGGCCGTGAGCACGCCCCCGTCAAAGCTCAGCTTGAAAAGCTGGCGGGCGAGCGTCTGGATTTGTTTTTTGCCGGAAGCCATGGGGCTGCAAGTCGGAGTCGGGGGGGAGGGGCGGAGGCGTGATCGGGACGAATCAGACGCCGGCGAGCTCGCGGGCGGCGCTCTCGTTGTAGGCGGCACGGTCGGCCTCGGAAAGCTTCTTGGCGAGCACCTGCTCGGTGGTCTTGATGACGAGACGGGCGATCTCGGTCCGGGCGTCGGCGAGCATCTTCTTGTGCTCAAGCTCGATGTTCTGCTGGCCCTTGGCCAGGATCTCGGCGGCCTTGGCGGCGGCCTCGTGTGTCTGCTTCTCCACAAAGTCCTTCGCGGACTTGCGGGCTTCGTCCACAATCCGGCCCGCGTCCAGCGAAGCCTGCTTGAGGATCGCCGCGGTCTCCTGCTGCGTGGCGGCCAGCTTGGCCTTCATCTCCTCGGCGTATTTCAGGCCAGATTCGATTTTCTGGGTGCGCTCGTCGGTCGTGGCTATGACCGGCTTGATCATGAACTTGTAGAGCACACCGGCGAGGATGCCGAAGCTGATGATCTGCATCACCAGATACACCGGCTCGATGCCGAATTGCTCCAGCATGTTGGTCGCACCAGCGGCGTGAGCGGCTTCGGTGGCTTCGGCGGCAGCAAGGAGTACGGGGAACATGGCGAAAATAGGGGGTGCCGCCCGCAAGGGGGCGGCACCAAGGTTGAGACCGAACGGATTACTTGACCAAGATGATGGCAAGAATGCCAAGACCTTCGGCAAGCGCCATACCGAGGATGGACTGGATGAGGATTTTGGTGGCGGCGGCAGGATTGCGGCCGACGGCTTCGGCGCCCTTCATGCCGATGAGGCCGACGCCAAGGGGGGCGCCGAGCAAGGCGCCGGCGACGCCGACGTTACCGCTGAGTTCTGCGAGGATGTTGATCATGGTGGGTTTTGTTGGATGTGGTTGTGGTTTTACTTCAGCCGTTCACGCGTGGAGCATGATCCCGGCTGCAAAGGGATTTTAGTGGGTGGCATGCGCACCGTCAGCGGGGCCGTGCGCTTCGTCGTGGCCGTCACCGTGGTTGCACAACAGACCGATGTAGACCGCGCTTAGCAGCGTAAAGACAAAGGCCTGCACGAGGCCAACCAGCAGTTCCATAAAGTAGAACGGCGGGGCAAACCAAGTCGAATGGAGCAGATTCTCGCCGCCATAGACATTGCCGAACAGCCGGGCGGAGAGCGTCACAGGGCGAATGCAAATCGAGAGCACCTCAATCAGGCCGACAAAGAGAAACACCAGGGAAAAACCGTAGTACATTGCGCCGGGAAGGTCCTTTTTGTCGGCCTTGTTGCCAAACAGATCAAACAGGATGACCTTCGGGCCGGCATATTTGAAAATCAGGATCAGCCATGCACCAAAGGAAATGAGGGCGAGCGCAATGGTGCCGTTGAAATCCGAGTTTGCCGGACGAATCCACGGCCGCGTGAGATGGAAGTGACCCTCGGCATCCGCATGGCCCCAGCCTATGGTCCCGACACCGGGCAGCAGGCCGCTCCAATTGTGCATGAGAATGAAGATAAAAAAGCAGATCAGCACCGGAAAGGCCGCCGGCATGGCCTTCTTGCCCACGATCGGCGCGAACAGATCACGCATCGTTCCGACCAGTTGCTCAACCACCGCCTGCCCGCGCGACGGGATCAGCCGGGGTTTTTTAACCGCGAGGCGAAACACCAGGAGCACCAGCAACGCCACGACCCACGTGGTCGCCATGCTGTTGGTGATCACCAAGCCACCGACCTCAAACAGGGGCACTCCCTTGGGAGCAACCCCTTCATGCGCCGCCTCGGCGGCAAATGCCGGGAGGCTGGTCGCGAGGAGCGCGAGCAGGCGGAAGGAGGTTTTGACTAGGCGGGACATGGACAAAGGGCGGGACGGGGAAAGTGAAAAGGTTGACCAAGGCAAATGCCCGCGCGCGCGTCAACCCCTGAAATCGGGCCAGGCGTGGTACCGCCTCCAAGCATTAGCCCCGGCGTCCCGCGCAGCATGGTGGACTTATGGCCGTCCGGCGGCGCGTGACACCAACCCGTGCCAAAGGCCATCCGTTCCTCAAGGCGCGGCAAACAGTTCGGCAATGACGTCCTCCAGCGGCACGTCCTCGATGGTGATGTCGGCGACCGGGCCGGCGCTCAGGATTTCCTGAGAGACGGCGACGATCTGCTCGCCGGCCACCCGCACGGTGAACTTGCCCTCGGCATCGCGCGTGGTCGCGCCGTGCGAGGACGACCAGCCTTCGGGAAACGCCCCGGCGTCACCCGGCACAAAACGGACGATCTTTTTCGGACTGCCCGTGCCGCCCTCGATCCGCGCCAGCGCGCCGTCATAAATTTTTTTGCCCTTGTTGATGATGATGACCCGCTCGCACAATTCCTTGATGTCGGCCATGTAATGGCTCGTGAGGAGGATGGTGACGCGGTGCTTGCGGTTGTAGTCACGGAGAAACGAGCGCACCGCGCGCTGCGAGACGACGTCGAGGCCGATGGTCGGCTCGTCGAGAAACAGCACGCGCGGGCGGTGGAGCAACGCGGCGATGAGCTCCATCTTCATCCGTTCGCCGAGAGAGAGCTCGCGCACCATGACATTGAGCTTGGCCCGCACGCCGAGGAGGTCCACGAGCTCGTCGAGCGTCTGCTGGTATTGGCCGGCCGGCAGGCCGTAGATGTGGCGGAGGAGGAGAAACGACTCCTGCGCGGGCAAATCCCACCAGAGCTGGTTTTTCTGGCCGAGCACGAGGGCGAAAATACGGCGGTAGGCGTTCTCGCGCTTGGTTGGGTCGAACCCGGCGACCCGCGCGGTGCCGCCCGTCGGGTAGATCAAGCCGGACAGCATCTTGAGCGTGGTGGTCTTGCCCGCGCCATTGGGGCCGAGGAAGCCGACAAACTCGCCTTCGGCGATGGAAAACGAAATGTCATCGGCCGCCCGCGTCTCCTCAAACTGGCGGTGGAACAGCCCGCGCACGCCGGCCCAGAAGCCGGGTTGCTTCTTGTAGGTGCGGAACACGCGGGTGAGGTGGGAGACTTCTATCATGGAGCCCGCCAGCGAAACGGCGGCGCAGGACGGGAGCAAGGGCGGACTGATTACGAGCTGATTACTCATTGGTTATTGGTTGTCGCTTATTTGGTCATTTCGGAAATGACCAGATGGGCGTCAGGTGATAGCCAAGAAGAATTTGTCCGACTCCTCGCTTGCTACGCGCGGCGCGTACCGGCAACGTCGCCCGCATGGACAAGCTCGAAGAAATCTTCCGCATGCAGGACGCGCTCAACCAGCGCATTGGCGTCAAGCTCCCGCCCCCCACGGACGAGGAAAAGACCAAGTGGGTGCTCAACTACACCCGCGCCATGCAGCAGGAGACGGCCGAGCTGATTGACAGCGTGCCGTGGAAATGGTGGGCGAAATACCAGAAGTTCGACGAGCAGAACGCCCGTGTCGAGGTGGTGGACCTCTTTCACTTTCTGGTCTCGCTCGCCCAGACCCTCGGCATGAGCGCCGACGACGTGTATCAGGCCTATCTTAAGAAAAATGCGGTCAACCACCAGCGGCAGGAGAGCGGCTACGTCAGAAAGGACGAGGCGGACTCGAAGCATATCTGACCCTCGTCAGGATTTTTGATCCGCGAGCATTCTTTTGGCCTCTTTGATGTCGATCTTTGCCTTGTGTCCGTGCCTCACCGCGTCACCACGAACGCCGCCGTTACATCCACGGCCGTCTGGCCGGACTCGATGACGCGGGCGCGGAGCTTGAGCTTGGCCTTGCCGTAGCGGGCGAGTGCTTCCTTGAACTCGGCGACCGCCGCCTGCGCGGGGCGCTCACAAATGGCACGGAGATCGCCGATCACGGGGCGGCGGTAGGCGGCGCGGCTCTCTTTTACGACAATGTGCCAAGTGGGCTTCGCCCCGTCCTTCTCGTCGCGCATCAGCTCCCAAACGACGCCATAGCCGGCGAGCGTGGCGAGCGAGACGAGGCTGCCGCCGAAGGCGGTGTTGAGGGAATTCTTGTTCGGCTCCTTGGGTGCAGTGAGCACGAGGGCATGCGCGTCGCTGACCTCCACGCCGACGTCCATCGCCTTGGCGAGCGGGATCATCTCGTGCAGGAAATGTTCAAACGCGGGAATCTTGACCGGCTTCATGCGCAGAGAACGGTGGCAGCTGGCTAGGTGTTGTCAATGGCGGGTTGGACGCAGCCCAAAGCTAAGACGCTCTGGCCCGAACGCAGCCGGCCAAGCCCGCCGCTTACCATTCAAGAACCAGAAGCGAGACGCCCTGCCGGGGTAGGACGAACTCGAGCGTGGCTGCGCCGCCCGTAACGACCACGGCAGCAGGCGTTTCGGCCATTGTGCCGAGCTGCCCGGCGGCGACGAGCTGGCGGTATTGGCTGGCGTTCGGGCCGGCCGGTGAGCCCATTTTTTTCCACGCGGTGAAGGCGTTGCTGTGCTCGTCATCAATGCGCCAGTGCGCGAGCCGCACGTTGCCGTTGGCGGCAGCGGGCAGGCCGGCAAGGGCGAGCGACACGTCGGCAGCGGGGCCTGGCACGTCGTCGTCGTGGTAGTGCCAGACGAGGACGGCGAGCTTGTGGGCGTCGAGGCTGGCGAGCGCGGTCACATCGGGCTTGTCGCGTACACCGCCTGCCGCCCCGGCTGCGCCGCGCGCCCCGCGGGCGCCGCCCCGCGCGCCGCCGCCACCACCGCTAAGAATCGCGTCAAGCGGAACTTCGCCGGTGCTGGTGACGGCGACGCGCTGGCCGGACATTTTGCTGAACATCTTGAAGGTGTTGAGCACGGGCAGGTCTATGCCGTTGGTCGCGAGCACGCGGAAGCCGTCGAAATACGCTTGATCCTCGAATTCGAACGCCCAGCTGGTCACGCCCTCGAGGTTCACGCCCGCGCGGTCGGCCATCGCCAGCTCGCGGCCGAAGGTCGCGGCCGAGTAGCTCGCGAAGAGAGAGCCGTTGCGGTAGTTGTTCTGCGGGCTGACGCGGGCGGTGCAGGCGGCGCAGGTGTCGGGGTCGGACTCGCCGAACACGATGGGGGTGTTTTTCAGCTCGGGGTGCGAGGCGACGATGGTGAAGACGTTGTTGATGTCGCGGAGCTGGTTGGCGATGCCCATCCGCACATGGCCGTCCACGAAGGAGGGGGCGCCTTTCGCGTGAAACGAGATGAAGTCGAGCGGGGTACCCTTCTGGCCGGTGGCGTAGTTGGTGCCGCGCAGGGCATGCTCGATGAAACCGGTCATGAACGTGCCGCCCGTCCCGGCGGAGTCCATGCCACCCACGCGCGCGGTCGGGAGCGCGCGGCGTACGGCGGCGATGGCGTAGTCGTGGAGCTTGTAAAACTCCTCCGGCGTGCCCTTCCAGTAGCCGATGTTGGCCTCGTTCCAGACCTCCCAATACCATTTTTCGACCTCGGCCTTGCCGTAGCGCTCGACGCAGTGTTTCGCCCATTGATAGACGAGTTCGCCCCATTTCTCATAGTCCTTCGGCGGATAGGCCCAGCCGGTGTAGAGCTCGGCGTTCAGGCCGGGGCGAAACTCGTGTTGATAAGGCGCGGGCTTGGTCGAGAGCGCCTCGGGCATGAAGCCGATCTCGGCATAGGGCCGCACCCCGCGCGCAAGGTAGGTGTCAAAGATGTTGTCGAGAATCGTCCAACTGTAGATCGGGCGGCCTTGCGCGTCCTCGGTGTAGGCGTTGGTGCTGCCCCATTTCGGGGCGGGTGTGCCATCGCCGCTGGTAAGGAGGTTGTGCGCGCGGAAATAGGTCGGCTGCGCCGAGTCCTTGGGGCGCAGCTCGCCGAGCTCGGCGAGGAGCTTGTGGCCGTCTTTCATAGTCGCGTAATTCGGCTCGTCGGCCCCGAAGAAACGCCAGAACGGCTTCATCTCGCCGACGGGCTTGGCGGCGTCAATTTGGATGGAGACGACGAACGGCGCGGCGGTGGCGGGCGGGGCGTCGGCAGCAACAAGCACGGCGGCGGGAGCGAGGAATGAGACGGCGAGGGCGGGCAGCCAAGCAGGAGGAGCAGAACGCATGGTGATAAGGGGGTGGGCGGCAATTGGGCCGCGCTTGCGGTGGGTTGTCAACGGGTGAAGGGTGTGGGGATCGGAGAGGTGGAGCGCGACGTCCCCGCCGCGCTCGGATCGAACGAATGTGCTGGGAACGTCACTTTTCACCTCCAAGTCACCGCAGAATCACCGTCGCGCGCAACACGATGCGGTTGGACGCGCCACCGACGAGGATGCGATATTCGCCGGGCGCAGCGTGGAGGGCGTGGCGTTTCACATCCCAATAGGCAAAGTACTTCGTCGCGAGACGCACACTTACGGCGCGGGTGTCACCGGGACGGAGCGCGACCTTGCCGAAACCTTTCAGCTCCTTGAGGGGGCGCGGCACAGGGGCATTGACGGGCTGCACGTACACCTGCGCGATCTCGACCCCCGCGACCTTGCCGGTGTTGGTGACGGCAAACTCCACGCCCAGCCGGCCGCCGGGCGAGAGCACGGCGGGTGCGACAGAAAGGCCCGTATATTTGAACGTGGTGTAGGAAAGCCCATGGCCGAAGGCGTAGAGCGGCCTGATTTTTTTGGCCTCATACCAGCGGTAGCCGACGAAGACTCCTTCCTGGTATTTGATGCGGTTGATCGGGTGCGCCATGTCGTTGTCCGCCTCGGGGCCGACGTAAAAATCCTCGCCCGGCGGGAGGTAGCCATGGCCGGGCGAATCCTCGAAACGACGCTCGATGGTGATAGGCAGCTTGCCGGAGGGGTTGGTCTCGCCACAGAGGATCTCGGCCAACGCGCGGTTGCCGTTCTGGCCGGGATACCAGGCATACACAATCGCCGCCGCGCGGGCGTACCAGCCGGTCATGCGGATGCCGCCGCCGCTGTTGACGATGACGATCGTGCGCGGGTTGAGCGCGACGGCACGGACGACCCGTGCCTCCTCGCCCTCGGGCAGCGCGAAGGGCCGGTCCCAGCCCTCGCTGTCGAACGTGCCCGTGCTTAAGAGCACGGCCTTGGCCGACTTGAGCTGCGCGTCCGTCGGCTCCCGTACAAACTCGAGGCGCGCCCCATAGGTGGCGCGCAGCGCCGCAAGCAGTGTGACGACGTTGTACCCGTCCACGTTGGCGGAGCCGCCGCCGCGCGCGAGGCGGTCCACGAAAAGGCCGGTCACAAGGATTTTGCCGGCGGCCTTCGGGTGCAGTGGGAGGACGCCGTTGTTTTTTAGCAGTACAATACCCTCCCGCGCGGTCTGGAGCGCGGCCTCCTCGTGTGCGGAGAATTTTCCGAGGTAGTAGTTGTCACGCACGGGGCGGTCATGCAGGCCCATCGCGATGCCCGTGCGGAGGATGCTGCGGGCCATGCGGTCGGCTTCGGCAACTGAAACTTTGCCGCTCTTGAGCAGGCGGTTGGCGTCGGCGGCGAGAAATTTCTCCCCAGGCATCTCGAGGTCCTGCCCGGAGCAAATGATTTTTTCGGCATCCCACACGGACCACCAATCGGTCATGACGAGCCACTTAAAGCCCAACTGACCGCGCAGCAGGTCGGTGATGACCGCACGGCTCTGGCCGCACCACTCACCGTTGAGGAGGTTGTAGGCGGTCATCACGGCCATCGCGCCGGCAGCAATGCCGGCCTTGAACGCGGGCAGATAAATCTCATGCAGCGTGCGCTCATCAATGACCGAGTCCGACGTACGCCGGTGGTGATCGGTGTTATTCGCGGCAAAATGCTTCAGCGTGGGGATCGTGCCGGTCTCCAGCACACCGGCGACGTAACGCTCCGTCAGACGGGAGACGAGGAATGGATCCTCACCGAAGTATTCGAAATTCCGCCCGCACTGGGAAATGCGGTAAATGTTCACGCCCGGCCCGAGCAGCACGGCCACACCGCCAGCGCGGCACTCTTCACCGACGCTGCGCGCATAGCGGTGCGCGAGGTTGGGGTTCCACGTCGCCGCCAGCGCGATCGGACAGGGAAACGCCGTGGAACGCTTGAGGGTGGAATTGTAATTCTTGCGGAGATGCAGCCCTTGCGTCGCGTCGCATAGGTAGAGCTCCGGAATGCCGAGGCGTGGCAGGCCGCGGATGGAGAAAAAATTGTGGCCGGTGATGAGCGAGAGCTTTTCCTCGCGTGTCATCTGCGTGAGCAATGCGCCGGCCCGGCGATCGGCGTCGGCGAAGCTGACGGGCGTCTTGAATGATGGTTCGATGAACAGCGTGGCGTCGCCGGGCAGACGGGGCGCGGGCAGTTTCTTCATAGGTGAGCTCGGATTAAACGCGAAGGCGCTAAGATGCAAAGAGCCAATGCGGCCTGTCCTCCCTTTGGTTCGGCCTTCGCATACTGACGGCATTGCGTTAAAAGTTTGGTTTCATTCTATCCGCGAAACCCTTTCCTCATTGCCCATGCCCAAGCCTGACGAAGCGCCCAAGATCATTTTCTCCATGCTCGGCGTCTCGAAAAAAATCGAGCGCAAGGAGATCCTCCGCGACATCTCGCTGTCGTTCTACCATGGGGCAAAGATCGGCGTGCTCGGCCTCAACGGCTCCGGCAAGTCGTCGCTGCTGAAAATTCTCGCCGGGCGCGACACCGAGATTGACGGCCGCGTGCATTTTGAGCCGGGCTATCCCGTCGGTTTTCTCGAACAGGAACCGCACCTCACCCCCGGCGCGACCGTCCGCGCGTGCGTCGAGGAGGGAGTGAAACATCTCACCGACCTCACGGCGGCCTACGATGCAACGTGGGACGAACTGGCTGCGGCGGAAACCGATGCGGCAAAGGACGCCGTCGCGGACAAACAGGCAAAGCTGCAAGAAAAAATTGACGCGCTCGGTGCGTGGGATGTGGCGCCGCAGGTGGAGATGGCGATGGACGCACTCCGCTGTCCGCCGCCTGACCAGCCAGTGGACAAGCTCTCCGGCGGCGAGCGGCGCCGGGTCGCGCTCGCCCGGCTGCTGCTGCAAAAGCCCGCCATCCTCCTGCTCGACGAGCCGACTAACCATCTCGACGCCGAGAGCGTTCACTGGCTCGAACAGCACCTCGCGCGCTACGAGGGCACGGTCATCGCGGTGACGCATGACCGTTATTTCCTGGACAACGTCGCGCAATGGATCCTCGAGCTCGCGCATGGCCACGGCATCCCGTGGAAAGGCAACTATTCCGGCTGGCTGGAGCAGAAGCAGGCGCGCGCCGGGGTCGAGCAGCGCACAGAGGACCGCCGCCAGAAGGCGATGGCGCGCGAACTGGCGTGGATCCGGCAGGGAGCCAAGGCGCGCGTGGCCAAGTCGCAGGCGCGCATCACGGCCTATGAAAAGATGCTCACGGCCAACGTCGCCGAAAAGGAACGCGAGTTTGAGCTGCTCATCCCGCCCGGCCCACGCCTCGGCTCGCTCGTGGTCGAGGCGAAAAATCTCTCGAAGAGCTACGGCGACAACGTGCTGTTTGAAGACGTGAATTTTTCGCTGCCGCCCGGCGGGATCGTCGGCGTCATCGGACCCAACGGCGCGGGTAAGACGACAATGTTCCGTCTCATCACCGAAGCCGAAAAGCCCGAAGCCGGCGAGCTGCGGGTCGGCCCGACCGTGAAGATCGCGCACGTGGACCAGTCGCGCGACACGCTGCCCGACGGCGAAACCATCTGGCAGGCCATCAGCGGCGGCGAGGAAATCATGCGGCTGCCCGGCCGCGAGGTGAACAGCCGCGCCTACTGTGCGCAGTTTGGCTTCACCGGCCCCGACCAGAGCAAGAAGGTCGGCGTGCTCTCCGGCGGCGAGCGCAACCGCGTCCACCTCGCGCGCCTGCTCAAGGCCGGGGCCAACCTCATCCTGCTCGACGAGCCGACCAACGACCTCGACGTGAATTCGGTGCGCGCGCTGGAGGAGGCGCTGGAAAACTTCGCCGGCTGTGCGGTGGTGGTCACGCATGACCGCTGGTTCCTCGACCGCGTAGCGACCCACATCCTCGCGTTCGAGGGCGACAGCACGGTGCATTGGTTCAACGGCAACTATTCCGGCTATCTAGAGGACTTCCGCCGCCGCAAGGGCAAAGAGGCCGACCAGCCCCACCGGATCAAATACCGGAAATTGACACGCGGGTAGGCGTGCCGATGGGAAAACGTGGAATTAAGCGGCGCGGCGGCTTGGATTCGCATTCCTTTGAGTCCATTCGCGGTTCAAATTGAATAAAGTCGGCTGCCGCAGCTCTCACATGCATCCATGAATCCCACCGAAACCAAAATCGAATCCCTCGTCCTCGGCGGCGGCTGCTTCTGGTGCCTTGACGCGGCCTACCGGCTTCTGCCCGGCGTGCAGGCCGTGACCAGCGGCTATGCCGGCGGCCAGGAGTCGAACCCGACCTACGAGCAGATTTGCGCCCACTCAACCGGCCATGCCGAGGTGGTCAAAATTGACTTCAACCCCGCGCAGATCCCGCTCACCGGGCTGCTCACTTTTTTCTGGAAGGTGCATGACCCCACCCAGGTCGGCGGACAGGGCAACGACCATGGCCCGCAGTATCGCTCGATCATCCTCGCCGCCGATGCCGCGCAGCAGGCCGCTGCCGAACAGTCGCGCGCGACAGCACAGGAGATTTTCCGCGACCCGATCACGACGGAAATCGCGCCTTTGGTGAAATTCTGGCCGGCGGAGGACTATCACCAAGATTATTTCGCGAAGCACCCGCACCAAGGCTACTGTGCCGCCGTCATTGCCCCGAAAGTTCGCAGGCTGGAAAAGGCCCTCGGTGGGGCTTGAAAAGCAAATGTTGGCACCTGCAACGCCCATGCGCGTTGGGGTCAACGCACTCCACCGCGGGCAAGTCCAGCGTTTCAGTCCACAAACCCGCTCAGGTGCGGGTGAGCGCGGCCTTGGCTCCGACGACGGGCGGTGTGTCAGCCGCCACGTCTGCGGTGGCAATTTCGGCTTCAGCGGGCGTCGCGCTGCTCTGGGCACGCTGGCGGCGGTTTTTGACCATCGCGTCGCTCGTGCGATCGCACCAGCGGATGAACGCGCACGGCTGCGGACTGGTGAACTCGCTGGCCTGCCACTCGGAACCGTCCATGTAGAGCGATTTGGGCAGGATGAACGTGCCAAACGTCCAATCGGCCACCGGCAGGGTAAAGAAGCCGGAAATGGCCTCGTTGCAGTCAATCACGGCGTGATGCCGGAGATGGAAGCTGTAGACCTTGCGCCAGAACCAGCCAAGGCGCGGGTGCTCGATGAGCGGGGCCCAGGTCTCAAACGACCAGTGCTCGATGGCGTGAAACGTTTCGTACAGACAGAGCGACGCCGTAATGGCGCCGTAGCCGGCAAAAAACCAGGGGAACGACGGCACAAGCCACTGGAGCAGCACGAGCAGCGGGGTGACAAAGGCCGCAAAGCCCGCCAAGGTGAACCACGGGAAAAACGACGCCTCGCCCTGCTCCTTGGTCGTGATCGGGTAGATGTTTTCAACATACGGCACGTCCCGCCCGCCCGGTGTGCGCCGGCGCGCAATGCGGGTGAGATTGTGGTGCAAGGTGTGCTGCCGATAGAGGCGGCTGAACAGCGGAATCACCGGCTTGTGCAGGACATAGCGATGGAAAAAGAACTCGACGAAGCAGTTGAACAGCGTGAAGAGGAGAAACGCCCCCACGAACCGCCCAAACGTAGTTCCGACCTGGGCCTGCCACACGACCTGGGGCGCAAACAGCCAAAGCAGCCCGGCCAGCCCGGCCAGCGAGATGGTGATGGTGAACAGGAAGAGCGTAAGGGAGAATTTCTCCTCGACGTGCGCACGGGGTGCGGAAGGTTGGGACATAAGGGACACTTTGACAGGGTGACCGTTAATAAGGCAACCGCTGAAACGGGGGGTGTGGAAATTTTTTCCGGCGTAAAATTGAACTCAAACGACCACCCCTCCCCCGTAAGCCACAGAACGCAAGACCGTCGGATTCAGCCAGGTGAACCGCGGACCGATCCTTGTTCATCCACCTTGGACATTGCCAACCTCCGTCGCGTCCGCGAGAACGCCCGTCCATGCAGGAAGTTTTCCGTAACATCTGGGCCGGCTTGGTCGGCGGATCCTGGCTCGATCTGGCCAACCTCATCCTCGGCATCGTCAGCGTGGGACTGATGGTACGACTGAGCCTGTGGACGTTTCCCGTCGGGCTGCTGGCGGTCACGGTGCAGGGCGTGCTGTTTTGGCAGGCGCGGTTCTATGCCGACGCAGCCGTGCAGGTTTTTTTCTTCGTCGCCCTAGCCTACGGCTGGTGGCATTGGGTGCGCGGGCGCGGCGACGCCCCGGAGCTGCCGATCACGACCCTGAGCTGGCGCGGGCGCGGCATGGTGCTGGTTCTGGCGGCATTGGGCACCGCTGGCTGGGCGTTCGTCGAGGCACGCTACACCGATTCTCCCATGCCGTTGCGCGACGCGTTCATTGCCATCTTCAGTGTCGCTGGCCAGCTGCTCCAATCACGGAAAAACCTGGAAAACTGGCCGGCATGGATCGCCGTAAATCTGGTCGCCATCGCCGCCTACTGGAAGGCGGAGCTCGCCTTCACGGCGTTTCTCTACGCCATTTATCTGGCGCTGGCCGTGGGCGGCTGGCGATCGTGGCACCGGGCCATGCGGACCCAAGGCGCGCCCGCAGCCCAGGGAGTCTGACCGCCGCCAAGGCCGCTCCCCTCCCCTGTTTCCATCCTGCTTCCCCATGGCCACCACTAAACCCATCCGCGACGGTTTTCACTCCGTCACCCCCTACCTGACGGTACGCGACGCCGGACGGGCCATCGAATTTTATCAGCGCGCGTTTGGCGCGATCGAACTTGGCCGCCTCACCATGCCCGACGGCAAGATCGGCCACGCCGAGCTTCGCCTCGGCAATTCCATCATAATGCTGGCGGACGAATTCCCCGAATACGGCAACCACTCACCGCAAAGCCTCAAGGGAGCAACGGCCGGTTTCGCGCTCTATGTCGAAAATGCGGACACCGCGTTCTCCTGTGCCATCGAAGCCGGCGCGACGGTGAAGGAACCCGTGAGCAACAAATTCTGGGGTGACCGCGCCGGCAGCGTGACCGACCCCTTCGGCCACAAATGGACACTACTCACCCACTATGAGGACGTTTCGTTCGAGGAAATGAAAACCCGGATGGCCAAGATGTTCACCGCCGGGGCGGGGCAAAAAGAGGGCGCATACAGTGATACAACGCCGTGAGCGTAGACTGCGAGACCCCAGCATACCGACGCGGCTTTTCAGAGCAATTTTCCCGGCTGGTAGCTCGCAGCGCCGGCAACTTTTCTCGCGAGCGGAGCGACGGTGCGCGCAAAGGTGTCGGCCTGCTGCGGGGCGGCGCCAACGAAGCGTTTGGCGTCGCGCAACAACGCGGCGAGCTTGGCGCGCGGGAGGCCGAGGCGGGAGTCGGCGGCCAGACGGTTGAGCAATTCCGGCTCCGCGCCGGCGCGAATCGCGGCGGCAGCGGCCAGCGCGTGCTCCTTGATGGCGGCGTGCGCCGTCTCACGGCCCGCCCCGGCTTTCACGGCCTCCATCAAAATGGTCGTCGTGGCCAGGAATGGCAGGTTGCGCTGGCTTTCGGCAGCGATGACGGCGGGGAACACGGTGAGCTGGTTGAGCACGGTCAGGAACGTCTCCAGCAGTCCGTCCATCGCGTAGAAAGCATCGGGCAGCGCGACGCGGCGGACCACCGAGCAGGAAACGTCGCCTTCGTTCCACTGGTGGCCGGCCAGCGCGGCGGTCATCGTAACGTGACCGGAAAGGATGGTGGAGAAGCCGCAAATGCGCTCGCAATTGCGCGCATTGACCTTGTGCGGCATCGCGGAAGAGCCGACCTGTCCTTTTTGGAAGCCCTCGGTGAGCAGCCCCTGCCCGGCCATGAGCCGCAGGGTGGTGGCGAAGCTGGCAGCGGCGGCACCGATCTGGTGCAGCGCGCTCACCACCTCGAAGTCGAGCGAGCGCGGATAGACCTGCCCGACGGCAAAAAGTGCGTGGCGAAAACCAAGGTGGCGGAGCACACTCCGTTCGAGGCGGGCGACCTTCTTCGCATCGCCACCGAGAAGCGTCAGCTGGTCCAGCTGGGTGCCGACCGCGCCCTTGAGGCCGCGCACCGGATACCGCGCCGTCAGCTCGTCGAGCCGCGTGAAAGCGAGCAGCAGTTCCTGCCCGAACATGGCGAAGCGCTTGCCGAGGGTGGTGGGCTGGGCGGCGACGTTGTGCGTGCGGCCGGTGAGCATTAGCGCGCGATACTGTCTGGCCCGGCGGGCAAGGCCGAGGAGTGCGGCGGCGGTTTTCAGGCGCACGACGCCCAGCGCACGCGCAACCTGAAGCTGCTCGACATTCTCGGTCAGGTCGCGCGAGGTCAGGCCGAGGTGGACGGACTCGCGGCCAGCGAGGGCGTTAAACTCCTCGATGCGTGCCTTCACGTCATGGAGTGTGACGCGCTCGCGGGCATCAATGCTGGCGAGGTTGATGCGGCCCTTGACGCGCTCGTAGCCGGCAATGGCGGTGGCGGGAATGGCGACGCCGAGGTCGCGCTGCGCCTTCATCACTGCGATCCAGTAG
>JBAXLL010000002.1:0-33540 GCA_037134835.1 Verrucomicrobiota bacterium | reverse complement strand
TCCATCTCCCGGCCGGCAGCGACCCCGATCAGGTCATCCAGCAGCTCTACGTGTTCACCGGCTGCCAGGCCAACCTCTCGCCCGCCGCCTGCGTGATCACGACCGACGGGAAAACCGGCCAGGACAAGCCCGAGTTTCTCGGCGCGCGCGAGATCTTGAAGCGAAGCGTGGACCAGACCAAGGCGCTCCTGAAACGCGAGCTCGAGATCCGGCTCGGCGAACTGGAGCAACAGTGGCACTGGGATTCGCTGGAACGCATTTTCATCGAGGAGCGCATCTACCGCCGCATCGAAAAATCAAAAACCTGGGAAAGCGTACTCGCCGAAATCCGCGAGGGACTGCAGCCGTTCCTGAAACAGCTTCGCCGTGACGTGACCGAGGACGACCTCGCCCGGCTCACCGAGATCCGCATCAAGCGCATCTCCGCCTACAACCGCTTCCAGGCCGACGAAGCCATCCAGAAAACCGAGGAAGGTATCAAGGACACCAAGGCCAGTCTCAAAAAACTGACCGAGCACGCGATCGCGTGGTTCGAGATGCTGCAGGAGAAATACGGCAAGGGCCAGAAACGCCGCACGAGCTACGACGAGATCGGACAGATTGATGCCTCCGCCGTCGTCTCCGCCAACCAACGCCTCTACGTCAACCGCGAGGACGGCTTCATCGGCCTGAACTGGCGGCAGCACGAGTTCGTCACCGAGTGCACCATCCTCGACAGCGTGCTGACGATCATGGGCGATGCCTCGCTCAAAGTCTCAAAAGTCGCCGAGAAAGTTTTCATGGGCCGCGACATCCGGCACCTCGCCATCTGGCCGAAGGAAGGCGACACCAAATTTTACACGATGATCTACCGGGATGGCCCCGAAGGAAAATGCTATGCCAAGAAATTCCAGATCGGCGGCCTTTCACGCGACAAGCTCTATCCCCTCGCCAAGACAGAAGGCTCCAAGCTGGTCTGGCTCGAAATGAGCGACCGTGAGAAGGACATGCCCAAGAGCGTCCACATCTCGCTTGACGGCCGCTCCGGTGCCCGCAACCGCGAGTTCGACTTCGATCTCACACCCGTGCCGGTCAGCACGCGCACGGCCAAAGGCCTGACCGTAACAAAATGGGCAGTAAAGGATGTGAAGCCCAACATTCTTGAGTTGAAATAACCCCCCTGTGCGAGGTTTTCATGTTTGACGTCGGCCTGTCGACCTTTGGCTCATGCGTGCCCGGGATTCACCGTCCAGCCCGCGCTCAGCTGCGGCGGGCTTGCCGACGGCGCAGGGCTGCAAAGCCGAGCGTTAGCAAACCGGCTATCGCGGCATAGGTCGCGGGTTCCGGCACGACGAGCAGCTCGAGATCCAGCCCATTGGCACCCAACGAAAGAATCCCAGGCCAAGGGTTATCCACATCGAGGGTGAAGGCCGAAAGGCCCCAGTTCACGCTGCAGGCGCTGGTCCCCACGACGCTGATCAGGGTGTAGGTGGAGCCCATGGTGACCGACTCATCGAAGTCATTCAGACTGATCGTGACCGCCCCGGTGGTGTTGCCCTTCAGGTGGAAGCCTGCAGTGAGTTGCTGAGGACGAGTGTACCCTCACCCAGCTTGACCAGGCCGAGGCGGTTCGCCCCCCCGTTTGGATTGTTCAAGGCACCGTTGTAGGTGAAGATCCCTTCCGGGGCGTTGGTGGTGTCGAGTCCGAGGCGAGCGCCACTGGTGAAGCCCCCGGTGGACGTGCCCAAGGCCGCCAGTTGCGCGATGTCAGCAGGGGTGAACTCGCCCGTGCCACCCACGTTGAGCGCCAGTGTCGCGCCGTTGCTGACCGTGAGGTTGGTCGCGGTCCAACTGGCTGTGGCGCTGTTGTAAAGCGAGGCGCGCTGGCCGAACTGGAGGGTGCCGGCCTGCACCTGCGAGGCCCCGGTGTAGCTGTTGGTGCCGGTCAGTGTGAGCCGGCCCTCGCCGGCCTTCGTCAGGTCACCTGTGCCGGTGAGATTCTGCCCAATGGTCACATCAAATCCGGCCGTGTCCTCCGTCAGGCCGGCGCCCGCCAGCACCGGATTGCCCCCAGTGATGAATGCAGGCGCGTCGGCGAGCGCCTGCAACGTGCCGCCGCTGAAAAACAGCAGGCTGTTTGCCGACGCGGTGATGCTGCCGGTCGCGAGCAGACCGCCGGAGAGGCTGAGGGTGCCTTGGTCGAGGAACAGGCCTGTGATCGAGGCGGTGCCGCTGGTGACGCTGAGCGTGCCCGTGCCGCCGCCAAAACCGAGCCCGACGGTCGCGCCGATGCTGGTGGTTAGGGTGCCACCGGCCACATTAACCGTGCCGGTGCCGCCGCTGACGCCGACACTCATGCCATTGAGCACAACATCCGCCGTCCCGCCGGTGATGGTGAGCAGGCCGGTGCCGCCCAGAAACCCGACCACAAAACCGTTGCTCCCGCCCAGATAACCGCCCGACACCGTGACCGTGCCGTTGCCTCCCGTATCATGCCCGATGAAGATGGTACGGAACAGACCGCTGGCGCCTTCCTGCACTCATCGCCAACGTTGGCGACCTCGCCGGCGGCCATGCCGAGCGCACCTTTAAGCTACCCGATCTTTTTTACCTGACGGAGTAGCTCGGCACGTGAGGAACCACGCGTCACGCCCGGCTCAGAACACGATCACGTTTTCGACGGGCGAGGCAGGCAGCGGCGATCCGTCGGCCTGGGTGAGCGGACGGGCCTTCAGCGGATACGTGAAGCGATGGCCCTCGTAGTTGCGGAAGGTGATTTCGTCGTCGGTGATGCGCTCGACGTAGTCGGGGTTGATGGGCACCTTGCCGCCGCCGCCGGGGGCATCTATCACGTATTGCGGAACGGCGTAGCCGGTCGTGTGGCCGCGCAGCGCCTGGATGATCGCGAGGCCTTTGCGGACATCCACCTTGAAATGCGCTCCGCCGGTGATGAGGTCCATCTGGTAGAGGTAGTAGGGCCGCACGCGCATCCGCAGCAGGCGGTGGACGAGCGCCTTCATCACGTCGGCCTCGTCATTGATGCCGGCGAGCAGCACGCTCTGGTTGCCGAGCGGGACGCCGGCGAACGCGAGGCGTTCGCAGGCGTCGCGCAGCTCCGCCGCGCACTCGCGGGGGTGGTTGACGTGAATGCTCATCCACACCGGGCCGTATTTTTTGAAAATCTCGCAGAGCGCGGGCGTGATGCGTTGCGGCAGGAACACCGGGATGCGCGAGCCGATGCGGATGAACTCGACGTGCTTGATGGCGCGGAGGCGCGCGAGCAGGTGCTCGAGCTTTTTGTCGGAGAGCAGCAACGGGTCGCCGCCGGAGAGGAGCACGTCGCGGATCTCCGGGTGCGCCTCGATGTAGCGGAGCGCCTGCTCGTGCTCGGGGTGGAAATTATAGTCCTGCGCGTTGGAGACGAGCCGGCTGCGCGTGCAATAGCGGCAGTAGGCGGCGCAGCGGTCGGTCACGAGAAACAGCACGCGGTCGGGGTAGCGATGGACCAGCCCGGGGACGGGCGAGTGTTCGTCCTCGCCAAGCGAGTCGAGCTGCTCGCCTTCAGAAATCACCATCTCGCCCGCACGGGGGATGACCTGCTTGCGGAGCGGGCAGTTGGGATCGTTGCGGTCAATGAGATTGAAAAAATATGGCGTGATGGCCAGGGCCAGCTTCTTGCTGGCGAAGGCGCAGCCGGCCTTTTCGTCGGCCGTGAGCGTCATGTGACGCTCAAGCTGCTCGACCGTGGTGAGGCGGTTTTTGAGCTGCCAGGTCCAGTCCTGCCAGTCGGTTTCGGGAACATGCTGCCAGAGGCCCTGGCCTTCAAACCAGGCGGTGCGGTCTTCAGTGTATGGCATGGCGGTGAACTCGACGGTGACCGGAAACCGAGCGGTGTCAAATGCGGGACAGGCGGGGTAGTGGCTCAGTTTGGTCGGTGTAGGTTGCGCGCTCGCCGCGCAACTTCGGCACCGTAGGCAAACGTGGCGCGTCGAGCGCGCCACCTACCTCGGAAAAGGCAAGCTGAGCCCATACCACGGGCGGCTTGCCCTTGCAGGGGCGGTGCTTGCCATGCCACGGCCGGCACACTCGCGGCTTGCCGGCCGGCGACAACGCGAGTGAAATTTCCGATGCCGTGAAACCTTGTCCCCATTCCAGACCCAATCGCCAGACCGGGGGCATCGTAAACGGGCTGCTGATTACCTGGCGATCCTGAGTGTGCTGGCGGCGGGTTATAGGTCGCTTCTTCACGTGGTTTCCGGTGCCGTGAAACATAGCACGGACGCGAACCAGCTTCGCTTCATCTATGAAGCCCGCATCCAAGAAGAAACCGCCCACCCCACGCCATTAACATCCGATGTTTTGCAAAATTTTCAGACCTGCTTGGTTCAGATTGCCCACAAAGGGAACATCCTGACCGCAGATTGCTGGTTATCAAGCCTGGATCCAGCAGTGAAAGCGGGGCGCTATGACTTGAGCGCATCCATCTTAGGCCAGGATCACGAGATCTCGCCAGGATTCAGGGATGCGCCTTGGATGTGGTCGATACCGCTTTTGGCCATGATCAAAGATCTGCCACCCCAAACGCCCATCATATGGACGCGGGGTTTACAAATGGATGGCACATGGCGGCAAGACAGCCCGTATGGCACAACCGGCGGTGCGATCGGTTTTGCCAATGGAGCAACGAGGATTTATCAAGGCACGGTTCAAGGCTTGGTAAAATGGGGCACGGAAATGCCGACAGCCAACATCGCCGAGACGCTGCCGCCTGGCACCCGTGTGGGCGAACATGTGCTAACGCCCGAGACCGGGGAACACATCCGCTGGCATGGGCGTTGGACGATGATTGGGACGGGGGTTGGGCTGCTTGTGGTGGGCATGGTATGTGGCGGCACCGCGTTTGGTCGCCGCCATTGGCTGTCACTTGGGATCATTGGCACCTCGCTGGTCCTGCAATGGTGGCTCGCCCGGCTGTGAGGATAAGCGCTCCGGACGGCGAGCGACGCCCCTACCCCGCCGGCGGCTTCCCGAAGTGGGCGGCGTGGCTGGCGTAGCCGGCGCAGTCGGCCAGCATGGCGTCAATCGCGGCGGCGAGCGGCGCGGCGGAGGCAAGGCCGGAGAAGACCGCCTTGTCGCCGATCACGTCGGTCACGATGAAGGCCGGGCGCTGCGAGAGCTGGTGCGCATGAAACTCCGCCGTGCTCGCGGCGACGCGCGCGGCCACGGCGGCAGACGTGGCGCGGGCGCGGAGTTTTTTGGCGTTCAGCTTCGCGGCCTTGGCGGCCACGGCCACCGCCACGGCGAGGTCGCCGATTTTTCTGCCCTCGCGCATCGCGGCGTGGGAGAGCGCGAGGCGCACCGTGTCGTCGGTCACGCCGAGGTCCCGGGCCGCCTCGGCCACAAGGTTGGCCGCGCGGTAGTCGCCCTGGCGCGCCGGTTCGACCCAGCCGGAGTCGAGCTTGAACGGCGAACACACGATCGTGCCGCTGCGGCGGTAGAACCAGTCGCACTGCGCGGCCGTGGCCGGAAAATCGCCGGGGTTCATCAGCGCGATGCGCCAGTCAAAGGCGACGCGGCCGGCATACTGCTCCTTGAGCTCCGTCCAGGCCGGCTCGGCCCAGAGGCACCACGACGACATGATCTCAAGGTAATAGGTGACGGCGACAGGAGAGGTGTTCATGGGTTAATGGTTACACCCATCGCCCATAGCTTTAAAAATTTGCCGCAGACCGCGAGGCCGGCATCGGGCTGGTGGTGTAGGGATTTGTTATCAATTATCGCTTATCTCTTATTGGGCCATTTCGGACACGAAATCACGAATAAGCGTCAAGCAATCACCAATAACAAATCTTCCCCCTCCCCTACTTCTTGCCGCCGCCAATCAGATCCTTGATGCCGCCCATGGCATTCTTGGCGGCATCGGTGGTGGCCTTGATCGTATCCTTCGCGCCGCCGATGACGGCGGTGCCGGCCTTGAGCACGGCGTCCTTGCCGGCGACGATGACACCGGTGGAGACCTGCTTCATGATGACGCCGACGAGCTGGTCGGGCGTGATGCCGCCCTTGTCCGAGCCGAGGTTGTCGAAGGATATGTCGGGCATCGGCACGGTAATGGCAGGGGCTCCGGCGACACCCACCGAAACCTTGGCGTTGGTCAGGCGGAATTTTTTGACCTCAAACTTGACCGGCTGGCCGCTCTTGCCGGCGGGTACCGCCGTGCCGGCACCTACGATTTTTTCAATGTTGGCCTGCAACTGAGCAATGTTGCTGTCGGTCAGCTTGGTCTCGTAGTCGAACTCGGGCGCGTCAATCAGCAGCTCGTCAATGACGATGTGGTCGCCCATCAGCGAAAACGGCGCGACGCTCAGGTGGACCTTCCCGAGGGCGAAAGCATGCTCCTTGCTCCAGCCGGACGGGTTGCCGACGGTGAGGCCGGTGAGCGTGCCGCTGCCGCTGAGCGGCGAGATGCTCGCGCCGGCGAGCTCGACCTTGGTGCCGGTGAGCTTGGGGCCGAAGCTGTTGACGGCGGTCTTGACGATGCTGCCGAGGGAGCTGGCGAGCACGATGACCGCGACGAGGCCGAGGACCAGAATGCCGCCGAGAGACCAAAGAAGGATTTTTTTCATGGGAGGAGGAGGATTGGGTTTCATGCTGGCAAAGTTCCCGCGCGATGTCAGCAACGGAATCGCGCGGCCAAAGCCGGCCGCAGTGCCGCATTTTGGGAAAGTAGAACAGCGCGCCGGGATGTCACGCTCCACCCTCAAAGGTCAAAATGCGCCCCCACCAAGCCGGCGCTCACTTTGTCACCGCCGCGAGAAACCACTCCAGCGCAAATGTCGTGAGCTGCCCGCCGGGGCCCCCGAGGTTCCAGTCAAAGGCATGTGTCGCCCACGGGAGTGACACAAAGACATTGGGGACGCCGATCTCATCGAGCCGAGTGTGCAGGCGCTCGCTCTGGCGATGCCAGACCAGTGTGTCGAGCGCCCCATGCACCAGCAGTGTCGCCGGGGAGGATGGGGTCGCGAGCCGCCAGGCCGATCCGGAATCGTAGGCCGCACGCGTGTTTTCGTCCGGTGGGCCGCCGAGATAATTCCGCAGCAGTTGCAACGAGTGCAGGATGTCGTCCTCCCGGCCGTATTGCCAGGCGAAGTTCAGATCGTGCGGCGCGTAAAGCGCGACCACACCGCGCACCGCCGGATCGGGCCGGCCGTAAGCGAAGGCCGTGGCGATCTGCCCGCCCGCCGAGCGGCCCAGCAACACGAATTTCTGCGGATCGAGACCGAGTGGGCCGGCAGTCGCCTTGAGGTGCGCCAGCGCATCCGCCACATCGTCGGCCTGGGCGGGCCAGCGATCCTTGGGCGCGAGGCGGTAGTCCATCGCCGCCACGGCGTAACCGCGTTGCGCCAGCCAGCGGTTGAAACCCGCGAGCTGGGCGCGGTCTCCGCTGTCCCAGCCGCCGCCATGGATGATGACGACGCAGGGGGCCGCTCGTCCGTCGGTCCGCACGGCGTGGTAAAAATCCAGCGCCAGCGCGTCCGTTGTGCCCGCGCGCGCAAACATGATTTGCTCCACGCTGACCGGCCCGCCGGACAGGTCGGGCAGCATCCCTGCGATGGAAAACGGCGCGCGCGCCAGCTCCTGCGGGCCAAAGGCCACCGTCAGCATTTCCGGCAACCTACGCGCAAGGGCTCGAGCCTGCACCGCCGGCTTAAGCAGCAGCCCGAGGGCAGCGACGCCTAGGA
Source organism: Verrucomicrobiota bacterium (assembly GCA_037134835.1). GTDB lineage: Bacteria > Verrucomicrobiota > Verrucomicrobiia > Opitutales > Opitutaceae > CAIYUN01. The sequence continues at coordinate 25,819 of JBAXLL010000002.1, read as the reverse complement.
GTAGCGTGGACGCGCGCAGGAGCGCCGGCGTCAGCCCGACCGCGCCGTGCCGCCACGCGAGCACCAAGACCACGGCAGGCGCGAGCCCGAGAAAATGTCCAAACTCGCCCGCCAGCAACGCGAGCTTCCACGTGGCCAAATTCGGCGCACGCCACGCTGTGAGCGCAGCGAAACCCGCGCACGCCGCAGCCAGTAGAAGCAAAATGATCCGCCACATGCCCGGCAGGTTGGGCGCAGAAGGACGCCATGACGCGCAAAAAATGCGTCACTTTCTGACTGGCCTCACGGTTTGGCTTTGCGCCCGTTGGGCTTTTTTGCGCCCATCGCCCCGTGCCATCCGCCGCCCGCCGCCTCGACCAACTGCTGGCCAACCTTGGCTATTGCTCCCGCCGTGAAGCGCGCGCCTGGGTGGAGGCCGGACACGTGACCGTGCGCGGGAAGGTGGCCGATGATCCCGGCGAGAAGGCCGACCCCGCCGACGTGCGGATTGACGGTGAGCCTCCCGACCATCCCACCGGCCTGCTGCTGGCGTTGCACAAACCGGCCGGCCTCGTGTGCTCGCACGACTCCCGCGAAGGTCCGCTCATTTATGGTTTACTGCCGCCGCGTTGGCGCAACCGCAACCAGGCGGTCACCAGCATCGGCCGGCTCGACAAAGAGACCAGCGGCCTGCTGCTGCTCACCGACCAGTCCGCGCTCGTCCACCGGCTCACCTCACCGAAGCACAAGGTGCCGAAGCTCTACCGCGCCACGCTCGACCGCGACCTCGCGCCCGACCTCCCCGCGCGCTTCGCCGCCGGCACGCTGGTGCTCGACGGGGAACGAGCGCCGTGCGAGCCGGCCGAGCTGAAAATCATCTCCGCCCGCGAAGCGGAGCTGACGCTCACGGAAGGGAAATATCATCAGGTGCGCCGGATGTTTGCCGCGTGCGGTGCGACGGTGCTCACGCTGCACCGCCCGCAGTTTGGTGCGCTCACGCTGGGCGACCTCGCCCCCGGCCAATGGCGCGAGCTGCCGTTGGATTTTTTCGGGTGACAGCAGTACCGATACAGGGCTCGCTGGGGGGAGCATTGAGGCAGGAAGCCGGGAAACCCGGAGTATGACCGTGGCGACCGGGCCGGTCGCGCTCCCATCAAAGCGCCTTGAGCAGGCGGGCGAGCTCGGCGTGCTTGGCCTTTTGCTCGGCGAGCTGCTTTTGCGCGCCGGCGATGACGGCGGGCGGGGCTTTATCGGTGAAGGCTTTGTTGGCCAACCGCGCCTCGGTGCCGGCGATGTGCTTCGTGAGCGCGTCAAGCTCCTTGGTGAGGCGGATTTTTTCGGCGACGGGGTCCACCGTGCCCGTGAGATCGAGGTAAAAGGTGCCGAGCGGCGTGACGGCGGCGGGCGCGTTGGCGACGGAGTCCTGGCGCGCGATCTCCGCCGCGCCGGTCATGCGGGCGAGCGAGGCGAGGTTGGCGGCGAGCACGGCCCACTCGGCGTCGCCGGCGGTCACGAGAAAGCGCACATCGCGACGGCTGGCGACGTTGTGCTCGGCCTTGAGCGCGCGGGCGAGCGAGGTCACGGCCTTGAGTTTTTCGACCTGGGCGACGGCGGCGCGGTCGAGCGCGATGCCGTTGAGGTGCGAGCTGCTGGCGAGCTGCGAGGCATTTTCGAGGCGGGCGTGTTCGATGAACTTGCCCGGCACGCTATAGCCGAGCAGCGACCATAGCTCCTCCGTGATGAAGGGGATGAAGGGGTGGAGCAGCAGCAGCGTCTGCCGCAGCACCAGGTCCTGCAGCGCGAGGCAGCCGGCCTTGAGGTCGGACGACTGGAGCTTCGACTTCGACACCTCGACATACCAGTCGCAAAAGTCGTTCCAGAAAAACCCGTAGAGCGCCTGCACCGCCGCGCTGAACTCAAATTCCACGAAACAGCGGTCCACCTCCCGCGTCACGGTGAGCAGGCGGTCGAGGATGGCGTGGTCGTCGGCGTCGAACCGGGCGGCGTCGAGTCGCGCGACGATGGCGGCGAGCGTGGAGTTGTCGCCGGCCTCGCCGCTCATCTGGCGGAAACGGGCGGCGTTCCAGAGCTTGTTGCAGAAATTTTTGCCGCTTTCGATGCGGTCCTCCTGGAAGCGGATGTCCTGCCCCGACGGCGCGAGCGAGATGATGCCGAAGCGGAGGCCGTCGGCGCCGTAGGTGGCAATGAGATCGAGCGGGTCAGGCGAATTGCCGAGCGACTTTGACATCTTGCGACCCTGCTGGTCGCGGATGATGCCGGTGAAATAGACATGCTTGAACGGCATCGCCCCCATGAACTCGTAGCCCGCCATGATCATGCGCGCGACCCAGAAGAAGATGATGTCCGGCCCGGTGACGAGCGTCGTGGTCGGGTAGAATTTTTTGAGCGTCGCCGTCTGCTCCGGCCAGCCCATCGTCGCAAACGGCCAGAGCCACGAGCTGAACCAGGTGTCGAGCACGTCGGGGTCCTGGGTCCAGCCTTCGCCCGTCGGAGCCTCCAGGCCGCAGTAAATTTCCTGGCCGCGATACCACACCGGAATCCGGTGCCCCCACCAGAGCTGGCGGCTGATGCACCAGTCCTGGATGTTCCCCATCCAGTGGTCATAGACCTTGGCCCAGCGCTCGGGGTGAAACTGCATTTCGCCGCTGGCCACGACCGCGCGGGATTTTTCCACACTCGGGTATTTCAGAAACCACTGCTCGCTCAGGCGCGGCTCGATCGGCACGTCGGCGCGCTCGCTGTAGCCGACGTTGTTGGTGTAGGGCTCCTCCTTCACCAGCGCGCCCAGCTCGGTGAGTTTTTCCACGGCTATCTTGCGCGCCTTGAAGCGGTCGAGGCCGCGCAGGTCGGCGCCGGCGGCGTCGTTCATCTTGCCGGCGGCGGCGATGACCTCGATCTGCGCAAGCTGGTGGCGCTGGCCGATGTCGAAGTCGGTCTTGTCGTGCGCGGGCGTGACCTTGAGCACGCCGGTGCCGAACTCGAAGTCCACATGCGCGTCGCCGATGATGGGGATGAGTTTCTGCTCGCGGGGCAGCTCGGCGGGCAGCGGGCGCAGGACGTGCTGCCCGATGAGGTGGGCGTAGCGCGGGTCCTTAGGGTTGACGGCCACAGCGGTGTCGCCGGGGATGGTCTCGGGCCGCGTGGTGGCGATGGTGAGAAACGTGCCGGGGGCTTCCGCAACCTCGACCTTGAAATAGCAGAGGGTGCCGCGCTGCTCCTTCATCACGACCTCCTCGTCGGAGAGCGCGGTGAGCGAGGCGGGGCACCAGTTGACCATGCGCTTGCCGCGGTAGATGAGGTCTTTTTTGTAGAGCTCGACGAAGACCTTTTGCACGCAGCGCGAGTAATCGGCGTCCATCGTGAACCGCTCGCGGTCCCAGTCGCAGGAGCAGCCGAGCTTCTTGAGCTGTTGGATGATGATGCCTCCGTGTTTTTCCTTCCACTCCCAGACGCGCTCCAGAAATTTTTCGCGGCCGAGATCGTCGCGGTGCTTGATTTCGCCGGCCTTTTTCAGCGTGCGCTCCACCACCGTCTGGGTGGCGATGCCGGCGTGGTCGGTGCCGGGGAGCCAGAGGACGGACTTGCCCTCGAGCCGGGCGCGGCGGGCGAGGACGTCCTGGATCGTGTTGTTGAGCACATGACCCATCGTGAGCACGCCGGTGACATTGGGCGGCGGGATGACGATGCAGTAGGGCTCGCGGGCGTCGTCGGTGCGGCCGGCAAAGGCACCGGCGGCGAGCCAGGCGGCATACCACTTCTCCTCGACGTCGCGCGGCTCGTAGCTCTTGGAAATTTCGGGCATGGGTGGGAAACCACCGACGCAACCAGCCGCCCCGCCGGGTGGCAAGCGCGGAGGGGGGGCTCATTGGTTATGGGTTATCGCTTAACGCTTATTTGGTTGTATCGGAAAAACGGCCAAACCGGATGGACGGAACCTGTAGACAGAGAAATGCGACCAAACAGAGATGAAGCAGGTTACCGAGGCCGGCAACCCCCGGGATTGCCGACGGCGTGGGCAATGCCGCTCAATTCAATTCCCCGCTCAGTGTGGCGGTGGATCCGGCGGGCAACGTTTATGTCGCAGATGGCGGCGGAACCATCCGCAAGATAACGCCGGCCGGCGTCGTCTCCACGCTCGCCGGCAATCCGAATTCTGTCGGAGAGGACCAGGCAGACGGAATCGGTTTGTCCGCCCATTTCATCGGTATCGGAGGGATCGGGATGGATGCGGAGGGCACCCTTTATGTCACCGACGGAGCCGTCATCCGTCAGGTCACGTCGCCCGCGCCGGTGATCTCGGGTGCGGCCACGGCCAGCACGAGCTTTGGGGAGAATTTCTCCTACGCCATCACCGATCATATCTTTGCCACCTACGACTCCAGCGCGCTGCCGGACGGACTCAGCCTAAATGCCGCCACCGGCCTCATCACCGGCACCGCCTCCACGCCGGGGCACTACACGATCACACTCAGCGCCACCAATGCCGGCGGCACTGCCACGGCCTCGTTCACGCTCACGGTCCGCCCTACCTTTGCCTACTTCCGCAGCCAAAACTTCACCGTCTGCCAACTGGCCGACGCGACCGTGAGCGGCCCCACCGCCAGCCCGGCGCATGATGGCATGGGCAACTTGCTGAAATACGCCTTCGGCCTCGCCGCCACCCAGCAGGTGACGAGCGGTGCCTGGCCGGCGTCAGGCACCAGTGGCGGCAGGCTAACCCTCACTTTCGTCCGCCGCAATGACATCGCTGACCTCAATTATGTCGTCGAGGTTTCGGCCGATCTCCAGACGTGGAATTCCGGCCCGGATTTCACTGCGGAAATCTCCGCCACTCCGCTCGACGCCACGCGCGATCTCGTCACGGTGCGCGACCTCAGCCCGATGACCGGGACCGGCAGGCGTTTCATCCGCCTACGTGTCGAGCAGCCCTCGGGAGCGGAGTGAGAGGTCCGCTGCCGCCCTTTGAGCCAAGGGTCGGTTTTCGGGCATTGCACCACGGACACCCGCGCGTTTCGCTGCGGCCCGCCATGACCGTCCGCTGCCCGCCGTCAGGGCGAATTTACCCATGACCTTTGCCAGTTTCTGCCTCGTCATCATCGCCTATGCGACCGGCCTCGTCGCGCCGGGCTGGCTCGCCGCGCGGCTGCTCGGCTGGCGCCCGGTCTGGGCATGGACGGCGGCCGTGCCGCTCTCGATGCTGTTTCTGCTGCTCGGCGTGGAGCTGCTCGACGCGATGGGAATCGCGCTGCACCTCGGCCCGATGGCCGCGTGGGTGCTGGCCGGCAATGCCGCGCTCGTCTTTGCACTCTGGAAATGGCCGCCGCCCGAATCCGCGCCCGCGGCGGTGCCGCCACCGGTGCCGGACGGGCGTTGGAGCAGCTGGCTGCTGCTCGCCGGCGTCGTGCTGCTCGGCGGCCTGGCCGTGCACCGCGGGCTGCTGGCACCCCTGAGCGGCTTCGACACGCCGTTCCGCTGGGATTTTCTCGCCCGGCAGATGCTCCGCGAAGGTTCGCTCGCGTTTTATCCCCCGCAGTCGGCGGCGGATTTCCGCGTGTATTTTCATCCGGACGGTTTCGCCCCGCTGGTCGCGGTAGGCTACTGGTGGGTCTATCTGGTGGCCGCGCCGGCCGGACCGCCGGGACCCGAGGCCGTGATGTGGCTCGTGGTGGCGCAATACCTCGGCTCGCTGGCGCTGGCCGGCGGCATCGCGGCGCGCGTGGCCGGGGTGGCACGCGCCGGCGTGCTGGCGGCGGCAGTGCTCGCGGCCACGCCGCTGTTTTTCCGCGCCGTGCTGATCGGGCAGGAAACCGGCCTGACGGCCGTCGGTCTCGCGGGCATGACGCTCGCACTGCTGCGCGCCGAGGGCGCGACGGACACCCGCGCCCTGGTGCTCGCGGGCCTGTTAGCCGGGGTCGCCGGGCTGGCGCGCGAATATGGCCCGGCGCTCGTGGCGTGCGGCGCGCTCACGCTCCTGTGGCAGCGGCCGGGCTGGCGCGCCCTGGCGGTTTTCGGCGGCGTGGCGGCGCTGCTGCTCGCGCCGTGGCATCTCCGCGGCTGGGTGCACGTGGGCAACCCGCTCTACGGCCATGCGCTCGGCGGGCTGTTCCCCGTCAACCCGGCGGCCGAAGGGGTGATGAAAAAATACCACGAGATCTTCGGGCTGCAAAATTTCACGATGGGAAAATGGGCGGAGGTCGGGTGGCAGCTCGTCCGCGAGGCGGGCTGGGTGATGCTCGCGGGCATCCCGGCGGCGCTCTGGCTGGCACGGCGCGCAGGCTGGCTGGCGGGCGGCGCGGCGATGGCCTTTGCGCTCTGGCTGGCATCCGTCGGCTACACGTCGGGCGGACCGGGATACGCGATGCGGGTGCTCAGCCCGGGGCTGGTGCTGCTGGCGGTCGCGGCGGCGGTGGGGCTGGAGCGGCTATCGCGCCGGCTGGTGGCGCGGTGGCTCGTCACCGGCGCTCTGGGGGCGACTCTGCTTTACGGCGCGTTTTGCGCGGCAATCTTTCCCCTGCCCGCCGAACAGGTACCGTTTAATCAACTCGGGGCTGTGTTTGACGCGGCGGTACCGCCGCACGTAGGCGCCGAGCGCCTGCTGACCGACCCGCAGCTCGCCCCGCTCCTCAAGCCCGGCACGCGCATCCTCACCGAAAACGCCTACGCCCACGCCGTCCTCGCCGACGCCAACAGCGGCTGCGACCTCGTGCCGATCTGGAGCCCTGAGGTGGCGTTTCTGTTCGACCCCAAGCTGAGCGCGGCCGAACAGCGTCGGCGGTTGCGCGAACTCAAGATCACGCTCCTCCTGCTCTACCCCAGCAGCCCGAACACCACCTACCTGATGGAAAGTTCGCCGTTTTACCGGACCAATGTGACCGCGGGAGCCGACGGATCCTACAACGTCAAATGGCGCGTGCTAACGCAAGCGGGGAACCTATTTTACATCTGCGAAATACCCGCGAGCGACTGAGGGCTGCGACCGGGATGGGAGGTGTTGTAGGAGTCAGGAGTCAGGAGTCGGAAGACAGAAGGCGGAGGCCAGAGGCCGGAGTATTGACACGAAGGGCGCGGAAGTGGGCGGGAGGAATGAGGCGTGCCGGGGCCGGCTGCAGTCCCCCGGCCGCATTTACCGCTTTGCCCGGGGCGAAAATTGCCATTGCCTCAGGGGCGCCCATGTCCGACCGCATCCACAAGCACGCGCACACCCGCCTCAATTTCACCAGCGAGGTGCCGGTGGCCGCGCGGCTGACCGCGTGCCGGACGTTCCTGCGGCTGGAAAGCGCCATGATCCGCATGCGGCACGACGCGGGCGAGCCGGGCCTCGCCGTGGCACAAGCCCGGGCCGAGCTCGTGGACGAGCTGCTCCGGCACCTGTTCGACTCCGCGCTGACCGGCTACGCGCAAACGCACGGCGAGCCGCCCTCGCCGGTGGCGCTGGTCGCGCTCGGCGGCTACGGGCGCTCGGAGCTGTCGCCGCTCAGCGACATCGACATCATGTTTCTCTTTCCGCCCAAGGCAAAGCCCGCGGTGGTCCAGCCCCTCCAGCAGCATCTCATCAACGAGATCCTCTACCCGCTGTGGGACTGCGGGCTGAAGGTCGGCCACTCGACGCGCACGGTCGAGGAGGCCTTTGCCGAGGCGCGCAAAGACATCCAGACGAAAACTGCGCTGCTGGAGGCGCGGCTCATCGCCGGGGCCGCGCCGCTCTTCGAGGGCTTCGCCACGGCCTACCGCAGCTTTTACACGACCGACAAACCGCTCGACTACATCGCCGCGCGCCTCGCGGACCAGGCCGACCGCCGCGCCAAGCACGGCCACACCGTCTTTCTCCAGGAGCCGGACATCAAGAACGGTGTCGGCGGCCTGCGCGACTTCCAGAACGTGGTCTGGATGGCGCGGGTGAAGTTCGGCGTCACCGGTCTCGACGAGCTGGCCGCGCAGAATTACCTGCGAAAAAGCGAGCTGCGCGACTTCCAGCGCGCCTACGACTTCCTCCTGCGCGCGCGCAACGAGCTGCATTTTCTCAGCAAGCGCCCGACCGACCTGCTCGACCTCGCGGTACAGCCGCGCGTTGCCGCCGGTCTGGGCTACGCGCACCGGGACGAGCTGGGCCGCGTCGAGCATTTCATGCATGACTACTACCGGGCGGCGCAGACCATCCACCGCATCGCCAAGATTGCCGAGCACCGCCTGGCCCTCGGGGCGGGGCCCGCGGCGGGCGGCGGCAGCTTTTCCTTCCGCTCGCTCGTCCGCGCCACGCGGTTCCAAAAAACCAAGCGGGTGGACGGCTTCATCGTGCGCGGCAGCGAGCTGGGCGCGGAGACGGAGGACGTGTTCCGCGCCGACCCGGTGCGGCTCGTGCGGGTGTTCCGGCACTGCCAACAGCTGCAGGCCCAGCCGGACTTTGCCCTCCAAACGCTTATCCACGACTCGCTGCCGCTCATCACCCGCAAGGTGCGCCAGTCGCCGGATGCGTGCATCAGCTTCCGCGCGATCCTGGACGAGGCCGGGGCGGTGTTTCCCACGCTCAGCCTGATGCACGAGCTGGGCGTGCTCGGGCGGTTCATCCCGGAGTTCAAGGCGCTCACCTGCCTCGTGCAGCATGAGTTTTATCACCGCTACACGGCCGACATCCACACGCTCAACACCATCCGCGAGCTCGACCTCATCTTCACCGCGGCCGACCCCGTGAGCCTGAAATACCGCGCCACCCTGCACGAGACCGCCCGCCCCACCCTGCTCTATCTCACGCTGCTCCTGCACGACATCGGCAAGGCGCGCGGCATCAAAGGCCATGCCGAGAGCGGCGTCGAGATCGCGCGCCCCTTCCTCGCCCGGCTCGGCGTCACGGCGGCCGAGAGCGAGCTGGTGGTTTTTCTCATCAAAAATCATCTCGCGATGGCACGGTTCTGGCAGAAGCGGGACGTGGATGATCCCGCCACCGCCACCGCCTTCGCCCAAATCGTGCCCGACGCCGAGCAGCTCCGCTTTCTCTACGTCCATACCTATTGCGACGCGCGCGGCACGGCCGCCGGCCTGTGGAACGGCTACAAAGACACGCTCCACACCGGCCTGTACCGGGCCACGCTGGAGCACCTGACGCACGGCCCCGCCCTCGCCGCCCGCCAAACCCAGCGCCTCCCCATGCTCCAGCAGGAACTCCTCGCCCAGAAAATCTCCGGCGTCAGCCCGGAGGAGGTCGTCGCGCACCTCCAGCTCCTCCCCGAGCGCTATTTCATCCAGACCGATCCCGGCGAGATCGCCCTGCACCTGCGCATGGTCAGCCGCCTGCTCGCCGCCATCGCCGCCGCCGATTCCATCGGCTCGCTCCGGCCCGTCATCGAGTGGCACGACGACCTCAACCGCTCGCTCACCGTCGTCCACGTCGTCACGTGGGACCGCGCCGGGCTGTTCTACAAACTGGCCGGCGCCTTCGGCGTCGCCGGCCTTTCCATCCTCGGGGCGAAGATCATCTCGCGCACCGACCACATCGCCATTGACACCTTTCATGTCGTGGACCCCGCGCGCGGTGGGATCGTCCAAAACGCCAAGGCCCAGGAAACCTTTGCCCGCACGGTCGAGGACGCGCTCGTGCGCCAGCGCGATCTCCTCCCCGACATCCTCGCGCAGGCCAAAAAGCACGCCGCCAGCCGCCTCCTCACCATGTCCGCCGGCGATACGCTGCACACCTCCTTTCCGCCCACGGTGGATGTCTACCACGAACTCTCGATGCAGCGCATCATCGTCGAGGTGCAGGCCCGCGACGAGATCGGCCTGCTCTTCCGGCTGGCGAAGGCGATCTCCGACCACCGTTTCGACATCACCTTTGCGCGCATCGGCACCGAGCGCGGCGTGGCCATCGACACCTTCTACATCGAGGACGAAAACAACGCCCCGCTGGCCGACGCCGCCCGCCTCCCCGCCCTGCGCGCCGCACTGCAGGAAATCATCGCGCCGACACCGCCCGCCGAGCCGACGCCCGTGCTCGCCGCCGCGCCCGCCTGAAGCCGCCCCCTGCCGGGCGCAACTTCGGTTTATTGAGACTCGCCCGATCAGACTGACAGGTGGGCTCAGCGGCCAGGCAACGGAGACCAATAGTTGAACCACGGAGGCACAGAGGGCACAGAGTCGGAACTGGAGAAAGCCTGATTTGAACAGGAGATGACGGAGGTAACGGAGATCGGGCAAAGATTCCTGGCAGGACGTCACGCTCCACCCGCAAACGTCAAAATGCGTCGCCACCGGCCCCTTGGGGGCTGAACACGTTGGGATATAAAATTGGGCTTGCATTGCCTCTTATTTCTGTAATTACTGAAATCTCATGAAACTCACACCCGTCATGCAGAAGTTTGTCCTCCACTGGGGCGAGATGGGCTGCCGCTGGGGCGTCACCCGCTCCGTCGCCCAAGTCCACGCGCTCCTCATGCTCACGCCCGCGCCGCTCCCGGCCGACGAGATCGGCGAGACGCTCGGGGTCGCCCGCTCCAACGTCAGCACCAGCCTCAAGGAGCTCCAGGGCTGGGGGCTGGCACGCGTCGTCCACGTCTTCGGCGACCGGCGCGAGCACTTCGAGACACTGGGGGACGTGTGGGCGATGTTCCAGGTCATCCTGCGCGAGCGCAAGAAACGCGAGCTCGACCCGACGCTCGCCACGCTGCGCGCCTGCGCCGCCGAACTCGCCGCCAATCCCGGCGGCGGCAAGGCCGACCAGGCCGTCGCGGAGCACTTCGCCCGCCGCCTCGCCGGGCTGACCGAGTTCATCGAGCTGTCCTCCAGCTGGGCGGAGCGCGGCCAGGCGCTCGCGCCGAAAAACGCCAGACGCCTGTTCCAGCTCGGCGACAAAATTTTCCGCCTCGTCGGCTGAGCGGCCCGCCGGGGTTTTGGTCCCATAATCTCCCCTCCTTCTGAAGGGGAATTTGGCCACGAAAATGCACAAAATTCACAAAAACGCGGGCCCGGGGGTTGGAACCACGGAGTTCTTAACCGCGTTGCCGAGCGAAGCGACAGTCTGCCATGAACGCTAATCTACGCTAATGAATACCCATACACCTACCTATGGCTCGCGCTGCGGACGGCCTGATCTTCGTTCATGGTCGCGCATTCCAGGCCCCGGCATCAGGACTGCGGAGCGGTGTACACCACTGACCGGACGTTAAACCCGACAGACTGAGAGTTCCATATCCCCTCGAGCTCCCGGTAGCCGATGAGGCGAATGCCAGGAGAGGCAAGATAAGGATCTACGATGATCAATTTCTGTACCGCATCATTGTAGCCGGCGACGAGAAAGGTGTGGCCGCCCTGATAAAGATTGGTGTCCATGAGCACCGGGTTGCCCTCATCTATGGCTTTTTTGATGTCAGCCAGACCGGCGGTGGCGCCGGCCTTGGTGTTCGGGTAGTCCTGCATCCGCCATTTGCATCCTAGGGTCGCAACCGCCGTGAGAAGATCGCGGAACATGGTTCCGGTAAAATCATTGAACGGCTTGGTCGGGTCATATTTTTTTGCCGCGGGTCAGGGTCTTGATTTCACGGCTGGACCAGCACCTCGCCAAGGCTCAAAACCGCCAGGAGAAATCCGGACTGATCCCTCGCCGCCCGCAACTGTGGCCGGACCCAAGCCGAACCGCCGTGCTCCCCAAACCGGATCGCAGCAGCCTGACGGACATGGATTGGGGTCCAAAGCATGACTGAATTCAGTCTGAACCGAAGTCGTGGTCAAGGGCGCAGCCATCGAAGCCTGCCATCTGGCACATCTCGGATTCTTGTAACCGCCCATACGCGCCGTAGCACGGTCAGTCGGCTGATGTACTGCTCGGAAACGCGGTCAGGTTGACCGCGCTACGAACAGACCACCAAAGCAGCTTCAAGAAACTGAGATGATGCCCTGCCATTTGGCCCTCGGGGCCACCGTGGGGAAATGCGGCCCAACTGGGCGACGGATGGAAGGAGCCCAAGGCCCTCAGCCTGCGCCACCACCCGTACCTGCGGGGGCGGGCTGGAAGGCGGACCGCACGGTCGCCGCGAGGTAGTCGCGGTTCATGCGGGCGATGAAATCGTGCGAGATGAGCTTCGGGCACGCGGCGCTGCACTCGTACTGGTTGGCGCAATTGCCAAAGCCGAGCGCGTCCATCGTGCCGACCATGGCCAGCACGCGTTGGTCACGTTCAGGCTGGCCCTGCGGCATCAGGCCGAGGTGGGACACTTTCGCGGCCACGAAGAGCATCGCACTGGCGTTTTTGCACGCGGCGACGCACGCGCCGCAGCCGATGCAGGTGGCCGCATCCATCGCGAGGTCGGCGTCGGGCTTCGGGACGGGGGCGGCGTTGGCGTCGGGCGCAGAGCCGGCACGCGCGGTGATGAAGCCGCCGGCCTGCTGGATTTTATCGAACGCGGCGCGGTCGGTGACGAGGTCCTTGACGACGGGAAACGCCCGGGCGCGGAACGGTTCGACGACGATGGTGTCGCCGTCGCGGAATGCCCGCAAGTAAATCTGGCAGGTGGCGACCCCTTTGCCGGGGCCGTGGGGCTTGCCATTGATGGTGCATGAGCAGGTGCCGCAGATGCCCTCGCGACAGTCGTGCGCAAATGCGATGGGTTCCTCCCCCTTCGTCGTCAGCCCGTCGTTCACCACGTCGAGCAGCTCGAGGAAGGACATGTCGGAGCTGAGGTCGCGCGCGGCGTAGTCCACAAACCGGCCGGCTTGCGACGGGCCGGCCTGCCGCCAGACGCGGAGGGTGAGACTGAGATTTTTGGCGGGGATCGGAGCGACCATGATGGGGGGGAGAGCGGCTTATTTGTAATTGCGCACGCTCATCTTCACGAACTCGTAGTTGAGCGGTTCGACGTTGCGGAGCGGCGTCCGGCCCGCGCCCTGAAATTCCCACGCGGCGACATGCGCGAAGTTCGTGTCGTCGCGCTTGCACTCGCCGTCGGGATGCTGGTGCTCCTCGCGGAAATGGCCGCCGCAGCTTTCCTCGCGGGTGAGCGCATCGAGGCAGAGCAGCTCGCCTAGCTCGATAAAATCGGCGACGCGGCCGGCCTGCTCCAGCGACTGGTTGAGGGTCTCGGCAGAGCCGGGGACGTTGACGCTCGCCCAGAATTCCTCCCGCAGCGCGGGGATTTCGCGGAGCGCCTGCCCGAGGCCGGCCTTGGTGCGGGCCATCCCGCAGTGCTCCCACATGATTTTGCCGAGCCGCTTGTGAAAATGGCTGACGGGCTGACGGCCTTTGATACCAAGCAGCCGGCCCGTCATCCCGCTCACGTGGTCTTCGGCAGCCTTGAACTCGGGCGCTTCCGCGCTTGGGCGCGAGCCGGGTTTCTGGCCGGCGAGATAGTCGCCGATGGTGTAAGGGATGACAAAGTAGCCGTCGGCCAGGCCCTGCATGAGCGCGCTCGCGCCGAGGCGGTTCGCCCCGTGGTCGGAGAAGTTGGCCTCGCCGAGGACGAAGAGGCCGGGAATGTTCGACATCAGGTTGTAGTCCACCCACAGGCCGCCCATCGTATAGTGAACGGCAGGGAAAATCCGCATCGGTGTCTGATATGCGCTCTCCGCAGTGATCTCGTGGTAGATGTCGAAAAGGTTGCCATAACGCTCGCGCACGCCGGCCTCGCCGAGGCGCTTGATGGCATCAGAGAAGTCGAGGTAGACCCCGAGCCCGGTCGGACCGACGCCGCGGCCCTCGTCACACATGCGCTTGGCGGCGCGAGAGGCGACGTCGCGGGGGCAGAGGTTGCCGAAGCCCGGATAAATGCGCTCAAGAAAGTAGTCGCGGTCGGCCTCGGGGATGTCGTTGGGATTCTTCCGCCCATCCTCTTTATTCTTCGGCGCCCAGATGCGGCCGTCGTTGCGGAGCGATTCCGACATCAGCGTGAGCTTCGACTGGTAATCGCCGCTCACGGGGATGCACGTCGGGTGGATCTGCGTGTAGCACGGATTCGCCATGCAGGCGCCCCGCTTGTACGCCCGCCAGATCGCGGTGGCGTTTGAACCGCGCGCATAGGTGGAGAGGTTGAAGACATTTCCGTAGCCGCCGGTCGCGAGAATGACGGCGTCGGCCGCGTGGCGCCCGATCTTTCCCGTGAGGAGATCGCGGACAATAATGCCCTTCGCCTGCCCGCCAACGATCACGAGGTCGAGCATCTCGCTCTGCGTGTACATCTCGACGAGACCGGCACCGACCACCTGGGAGAGTGCAGAGTAAGCCCCAAGCAAAAGCTGCTGGCCGGTCTGGCCACGCGCATAAAACGTGCGGCTCACCTGCGCGCCGCCGAATGAACGGTTGGCGAGCAGGCCGCCGTATTCGCGCGCAAACGGCACGCCCTGCGCGACGCACTGGTCAATGATGTTGACCGAAACTTCCGCGAGCCGGTGGACGTTGGCCTCGCGGGCACGGTAGTCGCCCCCCTTGAGCGTGTCGTAGAAGAGCCGGTGGACGCTGTCGCCGTCGTTCTGGTAGTTTTTGGCCGCGTTAATGCCGCCCTGCGCCGCGATGGAGTGCGCCCGGCGCGGGCTGTCGTGGAACACGAAGTTCTTAACCTTGTAGCCGAGATCGGCGAGCGTGGACGCGGCGGAAGCACCCGCGAGGCCGGCGCCGACGACTATGATCTCGTATTTCCGCTTGTTGGCGGGGTTGACGAGCCGGATGTCCGCCTTGTGCTTGCGCCACTTGTCAGCGAGCGGGCCGGAGGGAATTTTGGAGTCGAGCGTGGCCATGGCAGATGCGAAAAATTATCTGGCGGCCGCCGCCGGGGCGGTGGCGACGGGAGCGCGGGGCTCAAGCCTACCGGTGAGCACCGCACCGGGGATGGCGAGGTTGCCGAGAAAGTAGAGGACGCAAAACACGAGGGCGATCCGGCGCAACCCGCCCGACCACTTCGCGTTTCTTAGTCCGAGCGTCTGGAACAGGCTGTCCACGCCGTGCAGCAGGTGGAAGCTCAGCAGGCCGACGGCAACAATATAGAAAAGCGCCACCACCGCGTTTTGGAAACCGAGGATCACCATGCGGTGAACATCGAGCACCACCGCCCCGGCCTTGACCACGACGAAGCCGGCGACGCGGTAGTCGTCGGTCATGGTGTAACGCGGAAGGTTTTCCTTGAACGTGGCGGCCTGCGCCGCGCCGAGCGTGAAGTGCGCCAGATGGTAAAGCAGGAAGGCGAGCACGATGTAGCCCGTCCAGCGCATCATGCGGGAGGCGAGGGTGGCCTGGATCGTATGTTTGAACCCGTAGCGCGTCCCGCCGCGCGCTACCTTGTTTTCCAATGTGAGCACCGTGGCGGCCCAAATGTGGACCCCAACGCTTACCAGCAGCCCAAGGCGCGCAATCCAGAGCAACGGCCCGAGCGATTGAAGAAAATGTGCGTAACCGTTAATATGGTCGGGGTGGGCGAAAATCTGCAGGTTGCCGAAGAGGTGGCCGGCCACGAACCCGATCAGGACCAAGCCGGTGGCCGCCATCAGGAACTTGCGGCCGATGGACGAGGTGAAGAGCAGGAAGACAGGCTTCATCGCAGGGTGGAGGCGGATAACAGGGGGCGAAAAAATGGCTCCCGCACGCAACCACCCCGGCTGGTCAAAGTAAAGGGCCGGCGGCGGCACGGCAACGGGTTAGGCGGCTTTATTAGCGAGCCTAACCCAAGGGAGAAGCCGTGGCAGCGACGGCGTCACGGGCCGGAGCGCGGGGCCGCGGGTCTGGCTTTCGCCTGCTCCAGCAGCGCGCGCTCCTTTGGCAGAAGTTTTGCCGTGCCAGCGAGCGCGAGCCAGCGCTCTGCGGCCGACCCGCGGCCTGCCTGTGCCAGCAGCCACCCATAGGCCAGCGCCGCCCGCGGCGCGCCGGCGAGCGCGGGCTCGTGCCGGGCGAGTGCGGCCAGCGCCTCCTCCGTCCGTCCCGCGCGATGCAGCAGCAGCGCACCGGCCGCCAGTGACTCGGGCGCGGACCCATCGGCGGCGGTAAGCGCGCCGCGGGCTGCGGCCTGCAGTGCAGGGGTGTCCGTGTTATCCAGCACGGCGAGCCACTGGCGACGTGCCTGTGCAACCGTGTTGCCGGGCTGGGCCTGCGCCCAGCTTCGCGCGACTTCACCGGCCTCGGTGCTGTCGTCCTCGGCATCGGCCCCGGCAGCCAGTGCACGCCACGCCGAGGTCTCCGCCGGGAAATTATTGGCGATACGCCAGAGCGCGGCCTTGGTCGCGTCCGCCCAGCCCCACGCCTCGCTAAGACGCAGAAGGATCCGGAGCGCGGACAGTTGTGGCCGGGCAAGGTCGAGCGCATCGTCCCAGGTCGCGCGCGCACGACTGGCCCCGGCGCCCTCATGCTGCACGCGTGCCGCAAAGGCCAGCGTCACTGCGTCCGTCGGTGCCGCCCCCCACGCGCCGTCCAGCACGAGCGGTTGCAACCGCCGCCAATCACGCAGGTACGCCACACTGTCGGCCTGCGCCGTCCGCACTTCGGGCGCCGCACGCAGCGTGGCGTCGAGCCCGTCCAGCCAGACCAGCGCTTCGGACGCCAGCCCGAGCTCGCGCATTCCGCCGAGCAGAGCGGCCACATCGCCCGCCTGTGGCGCGGGCTGCGCCTGCATGTGGCGCACCAGCGCAAGCCGGCCGGCGAGGCCGACGAAGTTCGCCCCGATTTCGCGCGCCAGGTCGCCCCACGCGACCTCGGGCGACGGCGTGCGGCCGGCGGCCCGCATCAGCTCAAGGGTGGCGCGGATCGTCAGCGCGCCGCTGCGCGCCAGCCCGATGAGCGCAGCGCGGCCCGTAGCGGCGATCCTGGAGTCGGGCGAGCCGAGCTGGGTGGCGGCAAGGTTGAACTGTGCACGCAGGTCGCCCGGCTCTAGTTGTGCGATATGCGCGAGCGCGGCTTCCAACCCCGGCCGGTCGTCGGCCAGCAGCGCAACGCCCGCAGCCAACCGCTGGTAGCCGGCGGTGTCGCGACCGGCGGCGGAAACGCCGGAGAGCGCCTCCCGCGCGGCCGCCACCTCGCCAAGGCGCAGGGAGCTGCCAGCGAGCCCGAGGCGCGCCTCATCGCGCTCTGGTTCGAGCGCAACCGCCTCGCGCCAGCGGGCGAGCGCGAGCGGCGGGTTGGCGCGTTCATAAAACTCCGCCAGCGAACGGCGGGCCGCGAGGTTACGCGGGTTAACCTGCACGGCTTGCTCGAGCAGCATTTGTGTGCGCTGAAAGTTATGGTCGAGAAACGCCGCCTCTGCCTCGCGGGCATTGCGCCGCTCGCTCACGGCCACCCAGTGGCGGAGGCCCAGCCCGGCCCCCAGCGCAAACACGACGAAAGCCGCGCCGAGGATAAGCCGGCGGCGGCGCGGGCTTGGCCCGGACGAACCGTGGCTGGGAAAGCGAGACCAAGAAAATTCCATGCGAAAATCAAGAACAGCCCGCGCGGCCCGTCAAAACCGGACGGTTGGCTGTCGCGCAACGGGGCGGTTCAGCGGGCGAGCGGCTTGAGCAGGGCGAATTTACCGCTGGCGGCAGGTGAGAGAGACTTGCGGCGAAACGCCGTCACCCGCGCCCCGCCGCCGACGAGCTGCGCCAGTGCCGCCTCGATCTCCGGCGGCGCCGCCGTCTCGTCGGCCACATAGTGAAAATCCCAGCGCGTCGGGCCCGTCTGCACGAACGACCAGTGCCAGCACGCGAAACCCGCCGGCAACACGGCGTCTACGTCGGCCGGCGACAGGAGCGTGCCGTCCGCGCGGAAAAACAGGCCGCCCTCGCGCCCCAGCATACGGAAACCGTCGGCACAACGCTGCACGATATCACCCGTATGATAACGCAGCAACGGCATCGCCTCGCGCCCGCGCGTGGTGACGAGGATTTGGAAAACGTTTTCCACCCTCGCCGGCCCGCTGCCCTGCGCAGGACCCCATGGCACCAGCTCGATGAAGGCGTTGGCGTCAATCACCTGCGAGTTGTCTGCAAATGCGTCGCCGACAAATAGGTAGCCCGCCTCGGTGGAACCGTAGAGATCCACCTGCATCGCACCGGGAAACGCCTCCGCGATGCGCCGCCCGTGCTGCGCGCTGGCCTTGCCGTAGGTGAGGATCACGATGCGGACACTCGGCACCGCGACGCGACGCTGGCGCAGCGCGCGGGCGAGCAGCGAGAGATAGACCGGCTCGCCTTCGAGCACCTCAGGCCGCACGGCCTGCAGCTCGACCACAATGCGATCCCATTCCGCCTCGGGAAACGCGAAGGGGTCGCTGGACAAATTGAGATAGACCGTGCCTTCGAACCAGCGGTGCGGAAACGGATGATCCTCGTAAGGACAGAGGTTGCTCGAACAGCCCACCGGCGCGAGTACACACTTGCGATGCGCACGATCCGCGTAAGGGGCCAGCGCGGGGTGCGTACGATAGGCGCGGCGCGTCTGCGCGACCCACCAGCCCTCCTCCATGATGACGGTCATCGGCCCGCTCGTCGTGCCGGAGGTGTGCTCATATTCGTAGCGCTTGGCGGCAAAACCGCGCTCAACCTCGGCGTAGTCCGGGAAAAACGCCTGCGGTCCACGCGCGACGATCTCCGGCTTGGTGAGCACGGGGATTTCGCGATAACACGACCACTGCAGCGGCGCCGGGTGCAGCGGGAACCGCTCGGCGTAGAACGGACTGTGCCCATAGATGGCGCGGATCTCGGCCTCCAATGGCCCCGGCAGCGATTCCGCCACGGCAGCGCCCAAGGCCTCGGGTGCGTTGGCAAAGATGGGTGCGCTCATGCAGATGGAAGAGCCAGACAAACGGGAACTGTGGCGATGTCAAACCGCAGGACCAGGCGGTGGTGTAGCATTTTGACGCTTGTGGGTGAAGCTCGCCGTCCCCGGCGCGCTATTCGGGATTCCTCAAATGCGTCATCGCCGACTAAGCCTGATGGCGTTCCGGTGCAGGCTTGGATCGCCTGACCGGATCGCACCTACCGCGCCGTCACGCCGACCGGTGCTTCCGCCACGGCCGCTTGGTTCGCAACCTTGACCACGATCCGGTAGTCGCCTGCGGCCCCGATCGCAGGCACGGTGAGCGCGCCCGACCACGCGCCCCTGCCATCGGCCGAAGCGGAGGCGACAGGGGCTTGGGCGATGGTGTTGCCGTCGTTGCGATAGGCGGTGCCGGCCTTCATGAGATAGGCGGTGAGCTCGCGGCCCTTGAGGTTGGTGCCGGTGACCGTGACTTGGAGCGTCGCGGCCTTCCCGGCCGGGATCGAGGCGGGGGTGACCGAAGCCTTCATGGTGATGTCGCGCTCGTGCATCCACGGCACAATCGTCGCCATGCCGCCGAAATAGCGGTCATAGACCCCGTCATTCAGAAATGGATTTGTGTTCAGCAGCGTGGCAACGTCCTCCGGCATCGGCTTCCCATAGAAGAAATAATCGATAAATTTCGCCGTCCGCGTGCGCTGACCGGCGTCTTCGCTGTGGCCGCCTCGCTCGCGCAGGTTGAATTTCAGCAAATCGTCGCCGTCGTAGCCGAGCCACTTGTAGGTGAGCTTTGCCACGGTGAGGCTGAGGGCGTCGCTCTCGGAATCATCGGAGTAATCATCAATCGTGTGGTGCAGGATGAGCGCGCGCGGGGCGAGGGTCGCAACGAGATCGTTTTGGTCGAAAGGCATCCGTTCGCCGTAGCCCCATGAGCCGGGCTTGTGTTCATAAAAGCGAAACGGCTCGAGAAAACGGCGGAAGAGCTCGGTGGTCCGGCCGGGATTGTGGCGGATGGTGTCGCCCATGACTTCCGAGCCGGTTGATGGGCCCCAGGCGTATTGATGCCCGATAGAAATGTAGCGATACGGCGAGGGACCCGTGGAACCGGCCGCACCGGGGATGCAGACCTTGATGCGGTCGTCGAACACGGCCGAGACAAAGGCGTATTTGCCACTGATCGAGAAGCCCGTGACGGCCAGCTTGTCGGGGGCGATCAGTTTGTCGGCGGTGCCGAATTCCAGCAGCGGGGTTTTGTTCGCCACGATTTGTTCGAGCGCATCAATGGCGCGGGAGGCGCCCCACGCGGCGCCCATCTCGTTGCTGATCTCGTGCGGATCTCCATCACGCTGGTAGGGGAAAAAGGTGCGGAACACCCCGGTGCGCGGGAAGGGCGCGCCCGTGGTGATGTTGACGCCCCACGGGTTGTTGCGGTCGTCGGTGGTGACGCTTCCCATCGTGATCACGGCAATGCCGGCGTTGAGATACTCGCTCGCCGCCCCGCCAAAACTGATCAGGACGGGCATCGGCTCGTTGGCGTGGCCGGAGGCGGCCCGCTGTTCGGCCGTCGGCAGGGTGAAGTCAAACGACATGGGTGCGGTGACCGACCCGTAGGTGACCGAGACATCAATGATCGGGTGCGGGGCGGCGGCCCCACCGCCAGCGGGCCCGCGCCCCACCGGCGGAACCGGAACCGGGCTGAGAAACTGGGCGAGCAACGGTCTTTGTTCGGTGGTCAGAATGGGGCCGAGTTTATCGCTGAGGGCGGCACGAAGCCCGTTGGCGCTGGTTTGCAGACCCGCAATATCTTGTTGCGCCTTGGCGATCGCCTCCAGGAGCGGCGCGATCACGGCCGCCTGCGCATCGGTGAGCATCAGCGCGGTCTTAAGCGCGTCCATTCCGGGCAGGGCCGGGCCGCCGGGACCAACCGGGGCGGCAAGGCCACCGCCGCCTGCACCACCGGGAACGCCGCCCAGTCCAGCCGGGGTGCCAGCGCCACCGCGGGCACCGGCACCGCCACGCGCGCCGCTGGCACCACCACTGGCACGGATACCGGTCACGGTGAAGACGTCCGGTTTGCCCGGTTTGTAGCCATACTCATAGAATTGGGCGAGGTCGAGGATCTCCACCCGGCGGCCCTTCGGCCCCCACCAGTCGGCCGGGGACTCGACCGGCTTGCCGTTGAAAAATGTCCACGGGTCCGGCAGCGAAAAAATGGGGGGAAGATCCATCGGGTCGGGATACTTGGTGTCCACCCAGCGCAGGTTTTTGATCGCGGTCGCCAGCCGGGTGGCGGCGGCGGTGATCGCAGTTTGCGCGGCGGGGTCGGTCGCGGCGGCGACGCGGTCGAGTGTCGCGTGGCCATTGGCGAGCGCCGTCTTGAGCTCCGCGTCCGTGGACGCGGTCCATACGCCTTTGACGAGCGACCTGGATTCCGCCCAGCGGAGCTGGTTCGTGAGGGGCCAGTTGTTGAAGGCAAACGGGGCGGTGCCATTCCAACCGCCCAACGTGATGATGCCCCAGTCCATCGGGTGGTCCTGGCTGCTCGCCGGGTAGGCATTGTCGTTGTGGCTCCAAAAGATGCGCGCGCTGCGCGGGGCGCCATCCTGCGGCGAATCGGCGATCATCACGTCGATCCCAAACTTCGTGCCGTTGGCGAGCTTGGCCCCGGAGATTTGGAGCGCGAGCTCCACCGTGTAGCCGCCCGGCGTGGTGACGACCTTGAAGTCCTTGATGCGGTTCGAATATTCGCGGTTGTCCTTGAACGCGTGCACCGACGAGTGGTTGATTACACCTTGGTTCGGCACATAGCTGAGCTTGCCGTCGCGGGAGATCGTAAAGAGGCCGTCGTCGTCCTCAAATTTGTCGAGCTTGTCGTTCCAGAAATCGAGGGCGAACTCGACCCCGTCGAAGTTCGTCGCATTGCTCGCGCCCCAGGCGGGCAAAGCCGCGTTGAACGATGGCGTGGTGTCACTGACCTCGACCAGCAGGTAGAGCGTGCCACCGTCCCAGACGGAACGCAGCTCGCCCCGCGTGGGCGTGGTGACATCGGCGTTGGCCGCGGCATTTTTCGCGTGCGTGATTGGCGTGCCTTGGGCGGGATAGGCGGCATCGCGCACCCCATCCACCGTGATCGGAGCCGTGCCGTCGCGCTTCGCCGCAACGAACACGGACGTCATTTGTTCCGGCGGCAAGGTCGGCACGGCCGCGCCGGCGACCAGCGGGGCAAGAGCGAGCAAGGCAAGGGAGGCGGAGCGCCAGGGGGCTTTGAACATAAGGGGCTGGGTAAAGGGGGGCAGCCGATGCGACCGGCGGAGCAAAATGGCTGACAGGAATGGTCTCAAGGGTGTTCCCGCATAGCCTCTACGTCGTAATACAGCAGGACCTGGGGATTTTTGTCGCTAACATCCATCATAACTTGTGCCTGTGGGATAAATAATCATTATAGATTTACAACCAATTAGTTACATATTTTGTGACTAAAGTAGGGCAAATACCCTATTTCCCGTTGACGATGAGGGATACACCCTACAAATTGGGCTTAGAAATTCGTCCGCCATGAACCCGCTAAACTCCTTTTCCTCCCTGAAATTTGCCCTCCGGCAGATTTGCGGGTTGATATTGGTGGTGATGCTGGCACACAGCGCAGCGGCTCAGACAGCGATCCTTTCCTGGACCACGACGACCCTCAGCAACAGCGCAGATCAGACGGTATCCGGTATCACCTATTTGGATAAATATATCACCATTGATACTTTTACCACCGCTGCTGGCACCTATAATGCCCAGTCGGCCTCGACGATTCAGGCCGACCATGCATATATCCGGCGGAATACGACCGCCCAACCCAACGACGCCGGTTGGATGTCCATCCGACAGGGCAGCAACACCGTGGTGCAGGGGACTTATTACTCGACGGAGGAGCAGCTGCTGCTGTCGGGCAACTTGCTCAATTCCACCTTTGACACGTTCACCAACAACACCGGGACGCTTTCCGGCCAGTCCTCCAACGTTGAGCGCATCGACTATCCCACCGGCACTTCTTCCAGCGCCACCTCCACCACCAGCACTTGGAATGCCGTCACCCTCGCCAACGGCGACAGCCTCTCCGGCACGGGCTCGTTTGTGTTCACCCAAAGCCCCCAGGGTCTCGGCGGTGCCGCCATCAACCTGACCGACCTCGGTGTGGCCGTCGGCCAGACGATCTACGGTTACTCCATCATGGCGCCGGACGTTACCCCGACGGTCGCCTCCGACCTCGTGAACTGGCAGAACTCTTCGGTCTATCGCACCACCACCAACCAGGTTGACGGCACGGCCGACTTTGCGGCTTTTGGCGGACGTTTCATCCGGCCGATTCCGGAGCCTTCGACCTACGGCGCGATTTTCCTCGGCGTGGGTCTGGCCGCCTACGGCCTGCGACGGCGCTTTGGCCGGTCGGCCGGGTGCCACGCAACTCCCGCCACACCGGCTCCAGCAGGAACAGGGCGTTGAGCACCAGTGCGTGCGTGATGCGGCCCTCGCGCGCGGCGGCGAGCACCTCCGCGACCGGCGCAGTCGTGATCTCGATCTCCTCGTCGGCGTCCCACGCCGTCCCGCCCGCGCGCACCGCTTCCTCGACGAGCACCAGGTGGCAGCGGTTTGACTGGATGGCGGGATTGGGGTGGACGGTACCGAGCAGGCGTGCGCGGGCACCGGTATAGCCGGTCTCCTCGCGCAGCTCGCGCTCGGCGGCCGCCACGGGATCCTCGCCGGGGTCGATCACCCCGCCGGGAATCTCCAGGGAAAAATCCCCCAGGCCAAATCGAAATTGCCGGACGAGCACCAGCGCGCCGTCCGGCGTGAGCGCGAGAACATTGCACCAGTCCGGCGCATCGATCACCACAAACTCGCGCTTCGTGCCTCGCACCGGATGTCGGTGCCGCACCGCCAGCAAGTCAAAGATGCGGGTGTGTGCGAGCCGGCGAGTGCCTAACTTTTCCCAGCGCGCGGGCGGGCCGTAGGGCAGATGATTGCTCATGGCCGGAAAATAAAAACGCCTCCCCGGCGCGATGCGAGGGAGGCGTGATAAAATCGTCGGGCGGGGAAAAATTATTTCTTAGCCGGCAACTTCAGCTTCTGCCCAACCTTGAGCTTGGCCCAGTCAATGCCGGGATTGACGGCCTCGATCGCTTTGACCGAAAAACCGGTGGCCGCGGCAATCTTGCTGCCGATATCGCCCGACTTGACCACATATTCGTCCTTTCCGGCCACGACCGGGCCGGTGGTGCCGCCACCTGCGGCCGGTTTCTTGGCCGCAGATTCCTTGAGGGTCTTCACTTCACTGTCCATTTGCGTCAGTGAAATCGAAACGTTGTTGAGTGCTTTCTGCACATCCGCCGTCAGCTGGTCTGTCGCGCTTCGCGCGCTGACCGCTTTGGCGGCGGCATCACGGGCCTGCGTTTCAATCGCATCGATGCGGGCCGTCTGTGCGGTCAGCGTCTCTTCGGTGGAGGTCTTCGAGGCCTTGGTGGCGAGCGCGGCTCCGCTGAGCAGCAGGGCGATGGCGCCCACGATCACGCCCGCCATCGGCAGGAAACCATTGTTACTTTCACGGGAAATATTATCCATATAAATTTTAGGTTGGCCTCGGAGACTGAGCGTCCGGCGAATCCGTTGCAAGCAGAGATTGAAACGAGTTATTCACTCTCATCATCTGGTTGCAACAAGGGGTCCGCAAAGGCATTGACAGCCGGAAGGCGGACGTGAGGCTGCGACGGTCGCGGGGCGTAGCTTAGCCTGGTAGAGCGCCTGGTTTGGGACCAGGAGGTCGCAGGTTCGAATCCTGCCGCCCCGACCATCTGTGACCCGCCAGGCGGGTCAGGTTACTTGCCAGGGACCGGAAAGGTAACGGTGGGCGCAGCCTCGGGCTTGCCTGGTGTCATGGGCAATCCCAAGGGGGTGGCACCGGCCGCCGGACGGGTCAGCAATGACCGCACGCGCTCATTCCACGGACCGGTCGGGTCGGTCTTCATGATTTGCTCGCCCAGGCTGCGCACCTCGTCGGTGCGGCCGGCGGCGGCGGCTTGCGCGGCAAGGTCAAAGGCGGCCTCAGCCCGGATCGAGCGGAGCAAGGTGGCGTCGTTGGCGATTTTTTTCAAAGCGCTCTCGGCCTCCGTGGTCTGGCCGGCCAGCAGGCTGGCCACGGCCGCGCCCAGCCGGGCGCGGGCGGCGAACGGTGCGGCGGCAGGCAGCTTCTCCAGCCGGAGGGCGGCCTGCTCATACCGGCTGCGGGCTTCGGCGTAGTTGCTCTCCTGATAGGCGGCATCGCCGAGCCGGAGTTGCGCCAGGCCAGCCTGCGGCTCGTCAGCGTAAGTGGCCGCAAAGGTCTTCAACGCGGCGGGAGTGTTCGCCGCCCCATAGGCGTTGGCGACCTCCCGGTCGTGCTGCGCGGCGAGATATTTCCGGCCCTCGTTGCCCAGCAGCACGAGCGCCAGCACCGCCGCGACGATCAGAATCGGCCGGGAGTTTTTCTCCCAGAACAGACGCAGCGTGTCTTCCAACCCCGGAGCGGGGTAGTTTTCGTCCACCGTGACGAGATGGCGTTCGTCACCGGTGGCTTTGGGTTTGGCAGGAAGGGCGGGCATGGTCGTGGCGGTGGATGGGCTTGGAAAAGGGTGACGAGAACAAAAATCCCCGGCCCTGTCCATGCCGGAAATCACCGGGAAAACTCAGTCAAAGACCACCGTCTTGTTGCCGTAAACCAGCACGCGGTTTTCGAGATGCCAGCGCACGGCCTGCGCGAGCACGACTTTTTCGAGGTCACGGCCCTTGCGGACAAGATCGTCCACGCCATGCCGGTGCGTCACACGGGCCACGTCCTGCTGGATGATGGGTCCTTCGTCGAGATCCCGGGTCGCATAGTGCGCGGTCGCCCCAATGAGCTTCACGCCGCGCGCGGCGGCCTGATGATAGGGTTTGCCGCCGGCAAACGCCGGCAGAAACGAGTGGTGGATGTTAATCACCGGCCGGCCAAATTTTTCCAGAAAGTCCGCCGACAGCACCTGCATGTAGCGCGCCAGGATGACCAGCTCTGCGTCGAGCTGCGCCAGCAGCGCCAGCTGCCGCGCTTCGTCGGCGGGCTTGGTCGCGGCG
>JBAXLL010000001.1:0-34454 GCA_037134835.1 Verrucomicrobiota bacterium | reverse complement strand
GGCTCTGGTGGCGCGGACACGCAGTCAGCTCGCTGGCATCGCCCAGGCTTTGACCCTGTACAAATTGCAATATGGGGACTACCCCCAGACGGAGAAGGCAAAAGAGCTCTTTGATGCGTTGACCGGCAAGATGGGTCCGAAGCGTGACAAGGTGGATCCGCCTGGCAAAACCCTGCTGGCCAACCTGAGCCATTTTGATGTGAGCCATCCGGAGGCACTGACTGAATCTACCATGGGTACGAACGAATTGCTGGATTCGTGGGGAAATCCCTATCACTATGTTTACAAGGTGCCGGAACAGAGCTGGCTCAACCCTTCCTACCTCCTTTGGAGTGACGGAATAGACGGGGTGTCCAAGACGGTGTACAATGAGAAAGGCTTCTTGAGCGAAGATGCCAGTAGCGGTGAAAACGCCGATAATATTTATGAACCTGCCATCCAATAATCCTCATCCATGGAGCTTCCGCCGAGGTTTCACCATCATCGAACTCTTGACGGTGGTCATGTGTATCACGGTCTTGATGTCCATCACAATACCTATTGCCAGCGCGCTGCAAAATAAAGCGTATCGGACCCGTACGAAGGCCCAGTTTAGCCAATGGGGCACGGCGATGGAAATGTTTCGGGCAGAATATGGATCTTATCCGATTCTTTGGGGTAGTTCCACGAAAGATACCACCCCACCCAATGTCATCTCGACGGACCGATTTGCGGTTGCCCTGACAGGGCGGCATGCAGATGGAAATTCAAGCGATTTGCGCCAAGCAAAGGCAAAAGCCTCTGACCTCTACGGTAACAGTCGGCTGCTGTCTTTCTACACGTTTGCGGGCAATGAAATCTCCAGAGATGACGAGAAGAAACCGTTGCTCATGGATGCCTTCGGAAACACAGTAATTGCTGTGCTCTTGGATAAAAATTTAGACGGATTTATTAACACGGTGGATAGCAATACTTATCCAGCAGTTGCGGATCAATTTGGAGGCACCTATGATCCGATGGCGAACGGTGATATCCCAGTGAAAGGACTGCGCGCCGGGGTACTTTTTTATTCGGCCGGCGCCGGCAACCCCCATGGCACGGTCGTTGAGTCCAAAGCAGCGGTGACAAATTGGGATCTGGACCCGAAATAATGATTCCTCTTGTTTCAGCGCACTCGTTTTTCTCGCGTGATCGGTTCTCCGCGATGGGCTCCGGCGTGATCGGGAGGGTCGGGCGTGGGGCGCGGGTCCAAGCTGCACACGGGGCTTATACCGTCGTTGAGCTGCTGGTGGTCATGAGCATCATGGTGATCGGAATGGGCCTGTTCAGCTATGCCCGCATGAACCATCCAGGAACCAACCTCAAAGTCGTCCAAGCCGAGGTAGCCGCACTGGTAAATCTGGCTCGTTTGCAGGCGCGGGTCAGTACGGTCAACTTGAACACGAGCAGTGTTGGTGCCTCACGGCTGATCGTTTTCGCCAACGCTGGCACCGACAGCGAGAAGGCGCTTTATCTGCGGCAAATGCAGGTGGTCGTACTGGATCCATTGAGCCCCGCTTCCCCTCGATGGAAAACCGTGGGTAGCCCGCTCGTCTTTCCCCAAGGGATTTATGTCGTGCCGCCCACCAAGATCCCGCGCGTATGGGAGGGAAGCTGGCCGGCGGGTAAGACCCGGCTCTCCCAGTTCAACTCGATGAGCAATACCACCACCAGCAAACCCTCCAGCGGAGCGGCGGTGGCCCCCACCGAAACGCAAATGACCGTGGACGAGAAGGTTGGGCGCTATTTTTATATCGAGTTTAATTCATTCGGCAACGTGAATTCGGGTGACACGCCTGATCTGATCGTGCTCTCCGAAGCCATGCGCGACACAGCATCCAATTCCGGCGATCCCATGATCTTCACCAACCCGCAGAATGTTCGTGGCGTGAGGATTACGCAGTATGGCAACCCCGTCCTTTTGAATGATGTGTATGACTTCCCTACTACCCGCTAAGCCTGCTTCACACCTGCCCCGGCGTCCCGTTCCATGTGGTTTTACCATCATCGAGGTGCTGGTCTCCCTTGGCATTTTTACGGTCGCGGTGATCATGGCCATCGTGATGATGAGCAATAGCACCCAGGCGGAAACCGCCGTCTTGGATCATGCACTTGCCAAGCGCATCGTATCTACCATTAACACAAAGTTGGACAGCTTTGGCTACCGCGTGGTGCAGGGCGCAGCCGAAGGCGATCCCCCCTCGGTGGGTGCAACCGGACTCTTGTTCGGCAAGGCACAATCCCCCGACGATACGAATATCAAAAACACCGACGTTAAATTACTTTATGTCAGTAAATTGGGAGATAAGATCGGGACTTATATCGATCCGATCTGGGGTGCCAGAAACGATCCTGTATCGGACAAGCAAAAATACTTTGAGGTCATGCTGGTGCGGGGCTTTGATGACAGTGCCTCGCGAGACTCCCCTAGCGGAGAAACCGACCCCATCAAGCTGCGTGAGGCCGCTTCGGTCCAGTTCGTCGTAAGGATTTCATGGCCGGCGCATGATGCGAACACCGGTCTTCCGGTGGAGCGAAGCCAGCGGAGTGCATTTATTTATAATTACGCCTTGGCCCGATGACTCGACGAACCTCCAATTTCCCTGCCCTGCGTGCGTTCACGTTGGTCGAACTGATGGTGGCGCTGGCCATTACGTTGTTGATGGTGAGTTTTTTTCTCGGCTTCACCACGAACAGTCTGAAGCAGGTGAACCGGGCGGTGGGCGTCATCACCACTGAAAACCAAGCCTCTCTCGTGCTGGAAAACTTGGATCGCGATCTGGGTTCGGCGGTGATACGGCGGGATGGACGAGTCTGGCTGGCGGCTACGGTGCAGCCGGATCAAGAGGGCAAGGGCGACACCCAAGGGTTGACCGAAAGTCCGAATGGCACTGCTCGCTTGCTGGATTACACTTTTTGGAAATCGAAGGGAAACGGCACCATCAAGCCGTCGGGCCAAGGGGATCCCGGGGTGAACAAGGAAGTTGAGGGCTCGTCGTTGGTTTTGCCCCCCTACGAACCGCCACACTCGGCCACGTCAAGCGATCTGATTGTCCCGGATCCAACGCTTGCCAGACCAAGCCTCGATAAGAAGACCAATGTGGTGGATTTGTCGCGCTTTCGCTTCGGGCAGGCCGGGGTGTGGCTGCGGTTTTTTACCATCGAATCGCAAAAAAAGGATGCTGATCCCATCAATGCATCGGTGCCTCATGCGGTCGGCTACCAGATTGTGCGCATGAAAAATGGTGAGAGCAACGACTCATATCGTTATTATCTCATGCGCTCGACGGTGCGCCCCTCGGCTGACAGCAAAGACGCGTTGCAGCGGAATCGGTCCACTTATGGCGCCGGGTATGATTTATTTCAGGTCTTTGCGACCAGCACCCTTTCAACCGGCGCTGTTCATACCGGTCTGGCGAGCATCTACAACGACCCAGACAAGGGCGGCCGAATCCTGAATGACGCGGGCACCCTTCGCCAGCCTAACATCAACCAGGTCATTGCGGAAAACGTGATAGATTTTGGCGTGCTGGTCTGGGGGCGGACGACTGATCCCGCAAACGGCGGCCACCCGATGGATGTGTTGCTTTTCCCCTCCTCCCTTAATCCGACTTCAACTCCCAATACTGGATTTGCGATCAGTACCGAGGACGGTTTCACCCGTCGGGATGACCTAGGGATCCCATATCCAGGCATCCAACCTGTGTCTGGCATTGGATGGACCGGGCCATATGCGTCAGTCAAGAACATGACTTACGGATTCGCGTACCGTGCCACGGGCAATACCGGGAAGGAGCCCGACCGGCCTTGTACACCCGTTTACGTGGATGTTTTTCTCCGGATTCTGGATGCAGAGGGAGCTCGCCTGATTGACGCTTTGGAAAATCCTGCGATTGGGGTCACTGCTCCACAAAGGGAGAACACGGAGACCACCAAGGCTTTCTGGTGGCGGATTGCTTTGGAACATTCGCATATCTTCACCCGGCGCATCGCCCTGCCCGGTGTCCAGCCATGAATGGCCTTTCGCGTTTCCTGAGTTGAATTTGCTGCGCCTGTGAGTATTTTTTGAACGTTTCGAAGCCCCTCCCAACCTCGTACGGACCATGACCAACCGCTATCCCCCTCTCTCGGCTCCTGCCGGCCGCCGGCCTGTAAAATCGCGTGGCTTCGTCTTGATCGTCAGCCTGACGTTGACGGCCTTCCTCGTCGTTCTGCTGCTCTCGCTCACGTTTCTGATCCGCACTGGCGGCCAGATTGCCGATAGCGGCACGGCGCAGATTCAGGCGCAGCAAAACGCGCTCGTGGGCCTGCAGACTGCCATCGGTCAGTTGGAAAAATTTGCCGGTCACGATCAGAGGATTACCATCCAGGCTGAATTTGCCGATTCCACCCTCTTGGCCAATGGCCTGAACATTCCCCTACCCGGGAAGGGTCGGAATACATTCGCGCATACGGTCACGAACAGTTATGTCAAAGAAGGTAAAAACGAGACCACGGCAGGGTTGCCCCAGCACCTCCAGGCGGGCAGCCGTTTCTGGACGGGTGTTTTGGGCAATTTAGATGTGGCAGATGACAGCTACATCAAATCTCCCACTCCCATTCTTCTCACTTGGTTGGTGAGCGGCAATGAGGGGGTCAACTTTACCACCTCCACCTTTGGTGCAGGCCGAATTATATCGGCGACATCCGCTTCAACGATGCCATACACCCCGGACAGCACGATTCAAGGTGTGACCACGACTTCGACCGCACTCAGTCCCAATGTGACCATCAATGGCAAGCAGGGTGTCATACTCGTGGGGCCAGGCACAGCGAGTTGGAGCACGGCCAGTACCTTGCCGGGCCAGCCAGATACCTATGTGGCGGTCCCGTTGGTGTCCATCACCGTCAGTTCAGCCATGATTCCTGGACTTGGCAACAGTGCTACCGGCAAGCTCAGCGGCCGGTTTGGCTATGCGGTGTTGGATGAAGGGGTGAAGGCCAAGGCCAATCTCCGGGATCCCAATGATGGATTCAACGCCATGGCGGAGACGAATAGTGTTTCGAGCGCCCGCGCCAGGTTGCGGATTCAGGTCGCGTTGCGGAATGGCATTGAGCTGGTGCCGGGATTTACCGACTCCATTTCCGGGGGTGGGAATACCGCGACGAGCATTTCTTATCCCGTTAACACCTCCTCGACTGCTCCCGCCAGCACCACCTTCACCACCACGCTCATCCCCAATGTCCAGTCGCTCCAGCAACTGCGGTTTCTGGATCCCCGGCCCAACACTTACACGACAGCCGACGCCATCATTCGGAGCAATTTTCACAACCTCACGGTTTCTTCTTACGGACTGCTCACCGACACGCTGCGCGGGGGCTTGAAAATTGACCTTACTTCCCTGTTAGACGATGGGACAGAGAGCATGCGTCCCACCTTCAACGCCGACCAGGTGGCTGTGCCCAATTTTAGCCCGTTTTATAATGAGCGGCTCAGAAGCCTCGGCATCCTGCCTTCCTTTCGGGTGCAGAACTCTTTGCCCAACGGGCTGGCTCGAAGCCTGTGGATTGATCCTGCGCTCCGAGATCCCGCCCTCTCGCTAGATGCCAAGGATGTTTCGCCCTATAATCTGATGATCTCCGGCTCGGGACTGGCCTTGCCTTCTTGGGATATTTTGAAAAGCTGGTATGACATCTCGAAACAGCTTAGGCCGACGCCGAACGCCAGCATGATTGCCCAGATTGGCACCTCTCAGATCCCCTCCATTGGGATGGATCAGGAGCCGCAGGCGTCCAACAGCGTTCCCATTTTGGCTCACGTCGCCCCGCAACTGGTGCAGGCAAGGTTTTATAGCTCGGCCATTTTTGCCCCACCAGAGGTCAAGATGGAGCCCGATCCGAATTCGACGCTGGAAAATCCATTGCCTTCCATCAAAACGTGGACGATGACCTATAGCTATGACATCAGGTTGGCTTTCGCGGTGGGCAATCCCTACAATGCCGCCCTGACTTTTCCCAAGGGCTTGGAGTTTGTTTGGGTCAATCCGGGTTATCCCAAGCTTAGAGAGCCGGGGCCGGGTATCCGATCGGTGTGGAATCCTAATCGGGTCAATATCGACGCCTCGTTCACCGATCCTCGTGGCGGCAACGCTCGGGTCAGTATGCCGATTTTTCTCAATGGCCAGTATTCGCAAGGCAACACGGTGTCCAACAGTTGGATGTCCAAACGAACCTATATCAATGGGCTAGACCCCTTGCCCCAGATTGAGCCGGAGAAGCCGTCCGGGCTGACGGGGTTCATCTATTATGCCGACCGGGAGACCAACGGCGGCCAACCGATCACCATCCCCGCTGGCGGCGTCCTCGGGTTTCAGCTTGACCCTAGTACGCCCGCACAAACTTTTGCCGACACGACCCATAAAAAATACCTGCGTTTGATTACCGCCACCATTGGTGCTCCCAATATAATCACGAGTCATTTCATCCTCAGTTCCATCGGAGCTGGCATCGTCGATGGAGTGGATAGGGAGAAATTGGTCTTCACCGTTTCAACGGAAATGACCGAGGTCACGGTTACGAACAGTTTGAACAAAGGCGCCGCATCGAGTATCTATCTGCGGGATTATAATGACCGCAAAATAGATAAAGGCCATCAGGTCTATTCCTCCATCATCAACGCCGAGTGGGCGGATGCAGTCTTCGCTCCGCGGGGAACGACCACAAAGATCAGAGAAGGCGTGGGCTCAGTGGCTGGCGGTAATATTGGCGGTTTCATGTCCGAACTGCAGTTGCCTGCGCCATTGCTACCTTTCTCAATAACAATCAGCTATTTGGGAAGAATATTTAATGATTACTACAAGGTCAATCAGGGGATTGGCGTGCCAGAAACGGTGGATGCGGCCACCGGGGCCTATCGGACATTTGCTGATTACAATTTGCAGGCCCAATATCATCCGCTGCCGTGGGTTTCCACCCCGGTGCTTGGCTTGGGGCCGGTCCCGCCTTATAAAAGCGGGTATTTGGATGCCACCGGAGGCCCCGGGGCGACTGGCTCCTTGGCGGCTGTCGGCCGTGGGCTTGACCGGATGCTCAACAATTGGCCCCCGGCCTGGGGACCCAACTCCCAATACACAAGTACGACTTCGGACAACACCAATTTCAACTCAAGTCTGAGCGGTTCGATCAATTACAGCACGATGCTCTTTGATCTGCCGCGCCGCAGTTCGGAATTGGACATGCCCGTCCTCTCCATTGGGTTTTTGCAGCATGCCAACCTTACGGCTGACGACCAATATCCCTTTGTCGGGCACCAGCCAGGCAATGCGGTGGGCAATTCTTGGTTTCACCCCTTGGTCACCCGCACCATGACGAAACAGATCCGGCCCAATATCTGGTACGCCAATGCGGCGACGATCACTGAGACGACCTCCAACGGTCTTACGGGCACCAACTATTTTGACATGTCCTACCTGCTCAACACCGCCCTGTGGGACCGGTTTTATTTTGCCGGTATTCCGCAGCTGAAGCAGGCGAAGGGCGGCACGGGCCGCTCGGCCAATCCACGGCTGGTGTATGGTGCCGGAGTTACACCGACCGACGAGCAGCTTGCGCTTTACGACCGGCCGAGTGACATTCCGGCCAATGCTTCGGCCCCCGACGCCTTTAATTCGAGCCTGCACATTCCCAAGGAATATGTGCCGGCCCGCTACCTGATGGTGGACGGAGCCTTCAACATCAACTCCACCTCCATTGAGGCGTGGAGTGCGGTATTGGGCGGCCTGCGCAACCGCAGTGCTAGCGGCATGAATAGCCAGACCAATATTCAGGATGCCACGACCCGGGTCACAGGCAAGGGCACTTCCTACCCCCGCACCCTCTGGCAATCCCGCTACACCGCGGGTGAAAAGGAAACCACCCACACATTTTCCAGCTATGCAGGCTATCGTCGGCTCACCGATGCGCAGATTGTCGCGCTCGCCACGACGCTGGTGCAGGAAATCCGGCTGCGCGGCCCATTTCCCTCCTTGGCCAGCTTCATCAATCGCGGTGGCATCACGGGCACAACTTCAGCCATCAAGGATCTCGTGATGAAAGGCTTGGAAGGGAATTTTGAGATGGAAAAGGGTTACCTGGGCAATGAGAAAAACACCGTCGAGGTGGCAGGGGCATTGCAAATGGCGATTGACCGGGCGGGTATCAATATCACAACCGACCCCAACCAAATTTTTAAAGATGTGTACACGGGATCGCACTCGATCGCAATTACTTCGCGACCCAATGAGAGGATGGGCGGCGATGGAGCCCAGTCTGGCATCCCTACCAGCAAGACCGATTCTACGCCATTTGCCGATGTGCTTCCGAACGCGACCATCTCGCTCTCGGTGACGACGGTCACCGCGCCCGGCGAGGGTGTGGCGTTGTCGCGCAGTACCGGGATCCCTGGCTGGCTGACCCAGGCCGACATTTTGCAGGCCATCGGGCCAAACTTGTCCGCCCGTTCCGATACCTTTGTGATCCGTGCCTATGGTGACGCGGTTGATCCGTTGAACGCCAACCCTGACAAGGTGGATCAGGTGCGTGACATCAAGGCGCGGGCTTGGCTTGAGGCCGTGGTCCAGCGTTTCCCCGACTACATTGATCCTCGCGATCCTGCTTCCGTGCATCCCAGCGGTGAGCAGAGTATTCCGGAGAGCCACATCGAGCCGGTCAATCAGGTCTATGGCCGCCGCTTCCGTATCGTGTCGTTCCGCTGGCTCACCCAGGACGAAATCTAAGGGATTTGACTGAACCGATCCGGCCGGAATTTTCTCTCCCGGGCTGGTGGCGGTGGCTCGTTCCCATGCGGTGCGGCGGCACTTTGCCGGCGCACCGCGTTTTTTTTCCAAAAAGTTCTTGCTGTGCGGTTGGCGGGTGTTCACGTTCAACCTCTTTTCCACCAATTCCCTCTCTCAATTCGTATGCCGACCATCAACCAACTTGTGCGCAAAGGACGCCGCAACATCGTTGCGAAGTCCAAATCGCCGGCCTTGGCGGGCAACCCTTTCCGCCGCGGCGTTTGCGTGCAGGTTATGACGCGCACGCCCAAGAAGCCCAACTCCGCCATCCGCAAGGTCGCAAAGGTCCGGCTCACGAACGGCAGTGAAGTCATTTCCTACATCCCCGACGAGGGACACTCTTTGCAGGAGCACTCGATCGTCTTGGTTCGCGGTGGCCGCGTGAAGGATTTGCCCGGCGTCCGCTATCACATTGTGCGGGGGACGCTTGACGCCACCGGGGTGGAAAAGCGCCGTCGCTCCCGCTCCAAATACGGGGTCAAACGGCCGAAGGCCGCCAAGTGAGCTGTCTGTTTTTCAACCCTTTATTCTTTTAAGTCATGTCACGCCGTCACAGAGCCGAGAAACGTCACGTTGAACCGGACATGCGCTACAGCAGCCCGCTGGTCGCGCATCTGGTCAATATTATCATGAAGTCTGGCAAGAAAAGCATTGCCCAGCGCATCGTTTATGGGGCGTTTGAAAAAGTTTCTGAGAAGTTGGAGAAGGGCGATCCGGTGGACTTGCTCCTCGGTGCCTTGGAGAACGCCCGCCCAAGACTTGAGGTTAAGAGCCGCCGTGTGGGCGGGGCCACCTATCAGGTGCCGGTGGAAATTTCGTTCGAACGCCAGGAATCGCTGGCCTTGCGCTGGATTGTCAGCGCCGCCGGCGCGCGCAAAGGCCTGCCGATGAAGGACGCTCTCGCCGCTGAGATCGTTGATGCTTACAACAACACGGGTTCGGTCGTAAAAAAGAAGGAAGACACCCACAAGATGGCGCAGGCGAACCGTGCCTTTGCCCACCTCCGCTGGTAAGCTGCCATCTCTCCGCCATGTCTGCTGTTGCACCCAAGATTACTGTCGTCACCGACAAAGCGAAGATCTCGCCGGTGAATTCCAAGGATCGCCCGTTCCCGCTCGAGTGGACGCGCAACATCGGCATTGCCGCACACATTGACGCCGGCAAGACGACGACGACCGAGCGCATCCTCTTCTACTCCGGTGCCGTCCACAAGATGGGCGAAGTTCATGAGGGGACAACCGTCACCGACTGGATGGAACAGGAGCGTGAGCGTGGCATCACGATTACCGCTGCGGCCATTTCCTGCGCGTGGAACGCCTCATGTGGCCCGTGGAAGGGGATCAAGCAGCGCATCAACATCATTGACACTCCCGGACACGTGGACTTTACGGCCGAGGTGGAGCGTTCGTTGCGCGTCCTCGATGGCGCAGTCGCCGTGTTCTGTGCGGTGGCGGGGGTGCAGCCGCAGTCCGAGACGGTCTGGCGGCAGGCGAACAAATACAAGGTTCCCCGCGTCGCGTTCATCAACAAGATGGATCGCACGGGGGCCGACTTTTTCCGCGCGGTCTCCGAGATGCGCGAGAAGCTCAAGGCGAACGCGCATCCGATCTTTATCCCCATCGGCAAAGAGGAAAATTTTTCGGGTCTGATTGATCTCGTCCAGAACGTGGCCTACTCCTTTGCCGAGGATCCGGCCGATCAGCTCGGGATGAATCCGCAGACGATGCCGATTCCGGCGGAGATGGCCGACCAGGCCAAGGAATACCGCGACAAGCTCATTGAGGCCGTTTGCGATTACGACGACGTGATTGCGGAAAAATACCTCAACGGCGAGGAAATCTCCGTCCCGGAGCTGATGCTCGGCGTCCGCAAGGCGACGATCTCGCTCCAATTCACAGGTGTCATCCCTGGTTCCGCCTTCAAGAAAAAGGGCGTGCAGCGTCTGCTGGACTGCGTGGTGAACTATCTGCCCAGCCCGATTGATGTTCCGCCCATGCAGGGGCAGGACAGCGACGGCAAGACCGTCGAGGCCGTGGTGGACGACAAGGGGAAGGTCGCGGGCCTGGCATTCAAGCTTTGGAATGATGCGTTTGTCGGCCGGCTCGTGTTCTTCCGCGTCTACACCGGTCAACTCAAGCGCGGCATGTCCCTCTACAATCCCCGCACGCGCCGCAGCGAGCGCGTGTCGCGGCTCGTGCTCATGCGAGCCATTGAGCGCGAGGAAATTGACGTGGCCTACTCGGGTGACATTTGCGCCGTCGTCGGCGTTAAGGAAGTAATCACGGGCGACACGCTCTGTGACGAGGATTTTGACATCCGGCTGGAACCGCCCTCTTTCCCGGAGCCCGTCATCTCGATGTCCATCGAGCCGAACTCGAAGGCGGACCAGGAAAAAATGGGCACGGCGCTCCAGCGCCTGGTGGCCGAGGATCCGACGCTCCGGGTCAAGACCGACACCGACACCGGCCAGACGATTCTCGCCGGCATGGGTGAGCTCCATCTCGACATCATTCGTGACCGCATGAAGCGCGAATTCAAGGTCGAGGCCACCGCCGGCAAACCGCAGATCGCCTATCGGGAGACCGTGGTCAAGTCGGCCGGCGGCGAGGGCAAGTTTATCCGCCAGTCCGGCGGCAAGGGCCAGTACGGTCACGTGGTCATCAAGCTTGAGCCGAATGAAAAGGGCAAGGGCGTCGAGGTGCTCAATGAGACCGTGGGCGGCAGCATCCCGAAGGAGTTTATCAAGCCTTCCATCGCCGGCATCGAGGAGGCGTGCAACAACGGCACGGTCGCCGGCTATCCGGTGGTGGACGTGATCGTGCGCATTCTTGACGGCTCGTTCCACGAGGTGGACTCGTCCGAGCTCGCGTTCAAGATGGCTGGCATCTTCGCGTTTAAGGATGCGATGAAGCAGGCCGGTCCGATCCTGCTCGAGCCAATCATGGGCGTCGAGGTCACCACGCCCGAAGAATATCAGGGCGATCTGATCGGTGACATCAATCGCCGCCGCGGCAGCATCCAGGGTATGGAAAACAAGGCCGGCGCGTGTATCATCACCGCTTCGGTTCCGCTGGAGATGCTGTTTGGCTACGTCACCGACATCCGTTCACTCTCGAAGGGTCGGGCCAGCGCCGGGATCACTCCGTCACACTTTGAACAGGTACCGAACTCCCTGCTGACCAAAATCGTCGAGACTTCCTCCAAGGCTCCCGCCCGTACCTAACCACGTTCTTTGCCCACCATGCCCAAAGGCCAACGCATTCGCATCAAGCTCCAAGGTTTCGACTACCGGGTCATCGACCAGTCGGCGCAGGACATCGTCGAGACGGCGAAGCGCTCGGGCGCCCGCGTTTCCGGTCCCATCCCGCTGCCGATGCATATCGCCAAGCTTTCCGTCAACCGCTCCCCGCACGTGGACAAAAAGTCCATGGAGCAGTTTGAGACGCGTACGCACAAGCGTCTCATCGACATCATTGAGCCGACCGCTCAGACGGTGGACGAACTCAAAAAACTCAACCTCCCGTCCGGCGTGGACATCACCATCAACGTCTGACCTTCCATCTTTTCGAGCTGCCTGTGTGCGCCCCGCGCACCGCCAGGCCCCTCGCTAAAGTCGGTCCGCAACCCGGATACCACTTGGCACTATGATCACCTCACTCCTCGGTAAAAAAATTGGCATGACCCAGGTCTATGACGCGCAAAACGTCCTGGTCCCGGTCACGGTCGTCGAAGCCGGC
Source organism: Verrucomicrobiota bacterium (assembly GCA_037134835.1). Lineage (GTDB taxonomy): Bacteria > Verrucomicrobiota > Verrucomicrobiia > Opitutales > Opitutaceae > CAIYUN01. The sequence continues at coordinate 21,886 of JBAXLL010000001.1, read as the reverse complement.
CCTTGTGCCGTCATTCAGGTCAAGACCACCGCCACCGACGGCTATAACGCCGTGCAGATCGGTTACGCGAAGAAAAAGACCAAGAACACCGCGAGCGGTGAGTTAGGCCATGCGAAGAAGGCCGGTCTGGATGCCGCGCCCCGCGTCGTCGGTGAAGTCCGGCTCGCGACCGCACCCACCCTCAAGGTCGGTGATGTCGTCACCGTGGATGCCGCCTTCAAGGAAGGTCAGTTCATTGACGTGTCCGGCGTCACCAAGGGCAAAGGTTTCCAAGGGGTCGTACGCCGTTTCAAGGTGGCGGGCGGTCCTGCCGCGCACGGCTCGATGTTTCACCGTCGCATCGGCTCCATCGGCATGAGGCAGACGCCCGGCCGTTCCTGGAAAAACCAGTCCATGCCCGGTCACATGGGCACGCTGAGCAGCACCGTGCAGAATTTGCGTGTCGTCAAAATCATTGCCGACAAAAACCTCCTGCTGATCAAGGGGGCGGTCCCTGGCGCCAACGGCGACGACGTCGTGGTGCGCACGGCCATCAAGGGCCAGCCCAGGGTAATCGCGCCGAAGGCCGAGGCCCCCGGCAAGCCCGCGGCCAAACCGGCTGCCAAGCCCGCCGCCGCAAAGAAATAATCTGACGCACCCGCTCCTATGAAACTCACTGTTTTTAATTCCGACGGCACGTCGAGCACCGAGCAGGACTTCGGTCTGCCCGTGTTCGAGGGTGACAAAGGCCTGCAGGCCCTGAAGGAAGTCATCGTCGCCATCAATGCCAACAACCGCCAGGGCACGCGCTCGACCAAAACGCGAGGCGAGGTCAGCGGTGGCGGCAAAAAGCCGTGGAACCAAAAAGGCTCCGGTCGCGCCCGTGCCGGCTCCAGCCGTTCGCCTTTGTGGTCGGGTGGTGGGGTGGTCTTTGGCCCTCGTCCGCGTGATTTTTCCAAGAAGATCAACGCCAAGGTGAAGGCGCTCGCCTTCAGCCGCGCTCTCTTCGATCGCGCCAGCGCCGGCGAGATCGCGGTGATCGAGCAGTTCTCCCCGGCCCAGCCGAAGACCAAGCTCGTCGGTCAGATCGTCACGCGTATCGCCCCCACGGGGAAGGTGCTATTGGTGGATGCGCCGTTTGCCGCCACGACAACCCGGGCCGCGCGCAACCTCTCCCGCGTTTCGTTGCAGGAGGCGGCCAAGCTCAACGCGCTCGACCTCGCGCAATACCAAAAAATCATTGTCAGCGCCAAGGCGCTCGACGCCATCCTCGCCCGCGTCAACGGAGGGAAAAACTGATGCATCCTGTCCACACTCTCAAACTCGTCCGTCTCACGGAAAAGGCCAACAAGCTTTCTTCCGAACTCGGTCAGTACACCTTCGAAGTGGCCACCTCGGCCACCAAGCACGCCATCGCCGAGGCCGTCGAGACGACTTTCAAGGTCACGGTGCGCCGCGTCAACACGATGAACTGTGCGGGCAAGAACAAGCGGGGCCGCGCCGGCCGTCCCGGCATGACCTCGGAGTACAAAAAGGCCATCGTCACGCTCAAGGCGGGTGATAAAATCGAGCTCGTCTGACCTGGAGAACCACCGCCATGCCGATCAAATCCTTCCGTCCCCTCACGCCTTCACTCCGCTTCACTGCGCTGAACAAGGCCGCTGGTCTCTCCAAGAAGCGCCCCGAACGCTCCCTGACCGAGTCCAAAAACAAAACTGGCGGCCGTAACACCTATGGCCGCATCACCTCCCGCCACAAGGGTGGCGGCCACAAGCAGCTTTACCGCATCGTGGATTTCAAGCGCTCGGTGCTCGACCTGCCCGCTCGGGTGCAGGCCATTGAGTATGATCCCAACCGTTCCGCCAATCTTGCGCTCATCGCCTACGCGAACGGCGTGAAGAACTATATCCTTGCGCCCGAGGGTCTAGCGGTCGGTGCGACCATCGTGACCTCCAACACGGCCACGACTAACGACTTCAAGGTCGGGAACAATTTCCCGCTCGCGCTCATTCCGCCTTCCACAAAAGTCCATGCGGTTGAGCTGGTGCCAGGCCGGGGAGCGCAGGTCGCCCGGGCCGCCGGGACCGCCTTGGAGCTGGTTGGCGTCGAGGGCACCCAGGCGCAGCTCAAGATGCCTTCCGGCGAATTGCGCCTGGTTCACTCCAATTGCAGAGCGACCATCGGCATCGTCGGCAATGGCGACCACAACCAGCAGTCCCTCGGTAAGGCCGGCCGCAAGCGCTGGCTGGGCGTTCGCCCGACCGTGCGCGGCATGGCGATGAACCCGGTGGACCACCCCAACGGTGGCGGTCAGGGCAAGTCCAAGGGCGGCGGCGGCCGCCAGCATCTCGTGTCACCGTGGGGCCAGCTCGCCAAGGGCTTCGTCACCCGCCGTCGCTCGAAGCAGTCGAACAGCATGATCCTCGTTCACCACAACGGCCGCAAGCCGCGTGGCAAAAAGTAACCCGGCCCTTTCCGCACCATGGCACGCTCCATCAAAAAAGGTTTCTTTGTTGACTATCACCTGCTCGAGAAAATCGAGAAGGCCGTCAAGTCCGGCGCAAAGAAACCCATCCAGACTTGGTCCCGCCGCTCGACCATTACGCCCGATTTCATCGGCCACACGTTCAGCGTGCACAATGGCAAGGCGTTCATTCCCGTCTATGTCACCGAAAACATGGTCGGCCACAAGCTCGGCGAATTTGCGCTCACCCGCATCTTCAAGGCGCACGGTGGTATGACCCGCAAGGAAATTTAAACCTTTCGCCCATGCGCTTCCTCCGTCCTCTCTGTCTGCTGCTCGCGGTTGCCGCCGCCCCGTTCACGGGACGCGCCGCTCCGGCGCGCGTGGCTGGCGCGGCGCCGGTGGTCGCTGTGCAGTCTGTCCGGGCGGCCGATCTGGTCATCCTCGGCGGCGGCTACGACTCGGACCTGCGTCCCGGCATGGTGTGCCGCGTCACGCGCGGGGCTGTGCCGGTGGCCGAGATTCTTCTCGTTGAACTGCGGCCGACCTGTTGCGCCGCGGTGATTCTCAGTCTGGAGCCCAGGCAATCCATCCACGCCGGCGATTTCGCCCGCATGAAAACTTTAAAAACCTAAATCAACCTACGCCCAAAGGGCAGGGCGGGCCGTTCTCCGGCGCGCTGCTGTCGCCGCACTCCGGTGCGGAATCCTGCCCACCACCATGGAAGTCCAAGCCATCACCCGCTACGCCCGCATGTCGCCCAAAAAAATGCGCGAAGTGTCACGCATCATCCAGGGCCGCAAGGCCGCCGCTGCCGTTGACTATCTCGCACTCATTCCGCGCAAGTCCGCGCGCCTCATCGCCAAGACTCTCAAGAGCGCCATCGCCAATGCGGAGAACAACAACAACCTCCCGGCCGACAGCCTCACTGTGAAGTTTGCGCTCATCGAAAACGGCCCCGTGCTCAAGCGTTTCAAGGCCGGCGCGAAGGGCAGCGCCAAGCCCCGCGTCAAGAAAATGTCGCACATCCGCATCGTCCTCTCGGACGGCAGCGCCAACTGAGGACTTTACCATGGGTCAAAAAACCAATCCCACCGGCTTCCGTCTCGCCGTCCGCCGCAACTGGCAGTCCCGCTGGTTTGCCAGCAAGAAGGATTTTCCCAAGCTTCTCGCTGAGGATCAGCTCATCCGCTCGAAGCTGATGGAGAAGCTCAAGCAGGCCAGCGTGCCGCGCATCTTCATTGAGCGCGCCTCGAACCGCGTCCGCGTCAAAATTTACACCGCCCGTCCGGGCGTAGTCATCGGTCGCAAAGGCCAGGAGATCGACAACATCAAGGCCCAGCTGGCCAAGCTCACCGGCAAGGAGATCCTGCTAGACATTCAGGAGGTGAAGAAACCCGAGATCGAGGCGATGCTCGTCGCCGAAAATGTCGCGCTCCAGCTGGAGCGCCGGGTTGCTTTCCGCCGCGCCATCAAGAAATCCATCGAGATGGCGATGGCCCTGGGGGCCGAGGGCATCAAGATTCAATGCTCCGGCCGTCTTGGCGGTGCCGACATCGCCCGCCGCGAATGGCAGCGCAAGGGACGGGTGCCGCTCCACACGCTCCGCGAGAACATTGATTACGGTTTCTTCGAGGCCCACACGCTGTTTGGCAAGATTGGCGTCAAGGTCTGGATCTGCAAAAAAGAAGAGGCCGCCGCCTGATCCGCCCTCGTCACTCCGCACTCCGTAATTTTTAACTCCGCATTTCCATGGCTCTCGCTCCTGCCCGCACCAAATATCGCAAGTCGCAGAAAGGCTCCACCGCCGGCAACGCCAAGCGCGGCAACGTGCTGTCCTTTGGCGAATTCGGCCTGCAGTCGCTCACCCGTGGTCCGATGACCGGGCAGCAGATTGAGGCCGCGCGCGTCACCATCTCCCGCCACCTCAAGCGCAAGGGCAAGCTTTGGATTCGCGTTTACCCGCATAAGCCCGTGACCAAGAAACCTGCCGAAACCCGCATGGGCTCCGGCAAGGGTCCGGTGGAATACTATGTGGCCATCATCAAGCCGGGTGCCATCCTATTTGAGCTGGCCGGCGTGCCACTCACCATCGCCAAGGAGGCCTTCCGCCTCGCTGACGCCAAGCTTCCTTTCCACTGCCGCTTCATCACCCGCGAAGGCGCCGCCGCCTGAGCCCCACTGCCATGACCGCCAAAGAAATTCGTGAACTCTCCGTTGTGGAGATCGAGACCAAGCTCCGCGACACCCGCACCGAGCTGCTGAACCTCCGACTGCGGAAGAACACCGGCCAGGTCGAGAAATCGCACCTGTTGCGGTCCCTCCGCAAGGACGTGGCCCGTCTCCTCACCGTCCAGAACGCCAAGGCCCAGACCAAGGCCGCGGCCACCCGCTAATCTCCCATGTCCTCGCCCGCCCTTAACGCCCGCAACCCGCGCAAGACCCTCACGGGTTTTGTCTCCAGCCGCTCCGGTGACAAGTCGGTGAAGGTCACTGTCGCTTACAAGACGCCGCATCCACTCTACCATAAGGTCGTCAACCGCCAGACCGTCCTGCACGTCCACGACGAGCAAAACGAGACCAAGCTTGGCGACAAGGTCGAGGTCATGGCCACCCGCCCTCTCAGCCGCCTCAAGCGCTGGCGCGTCACCTCCATCTTGCAGAAGGCCATCACGACCGATGCGGTCGCGGTCACCGAGACGGATGTGGCCGCCCAAGTTCCGACCAAGACGTCCAAGCCCACCGCTCCGGTCGCCTGATATTCAACTTTCACCCAAGGCCCGCTATGATCCAACTTCGCTCCATTCTCGACGTCGCCGACAACACTGGCGCCCGCCGGGCTGCCATGATTTCCAAAAAAGGCCAGACCACCGACACGGCCGCCGTGGGCGACGTGGTCACCGTCCACATCAAGGACAGCACGCCCGATGCCACCGTAAAAAAAGGCGAGGTCGCCAAGGCGGTCGTCATCCGCACCCGTGCGCCCGTGCGCCGGGCCGACGGCAGCTACCTTCGCTTCGACAGCAACGCTATCGTCATCATTGACGCCACCAACAATCCTAAGGGGACTCGTATCTTCGGTCCTGTCGCCCGTGAGCTGAGGGCGAAAAATTTCATGAAGATCATTTCTCTTGCCCCGGAGGTTCTCTGAACATGGCCACCAAATTTCACGTCAAACGCGGCGATCAGGTCGTCGTCATCGCCGGTTCCCATAAGGGGAAGTCCGGGAAAATCCTTGAGGTGCTTGCCGCCAAAAACCGTGCCCGCATCGAAGGCGTCGCGATGGTCAAGCGCCACGAGAAAAAGTCGGAGAAAAATCCGCAGGGCGCCATTACCGAACGCGAAGGCTCTGTCCACGTTTCAAACCTGATGATCCGTGCCGTCTATGACGCGAGCAAGCGCAAGAAACTTGCGCCTGCTGCCGAAGCACCCGCCGCCTGACCTGATTGCACGCTTGCCAAACCCGCCCGCCGCCTGAGTTACTGAACCCTTTCCCTCTTTCGCACCTTCCATGAGCAGCTACACTCCCGTCCTTAAAAAACTCTACCATGAGCAGGTTGTCCCTGCGCTCGTGAAGAGCCGTGGCTACAAAAACAAGCATCAGGTGCCGAAGCTCACCAAGATCAGCCTGAACACGGGCATTGATGCGGAGGCTGACAAAAACCAGATCGCCGATGCCGCCCGCGACCTTGGGGCCATCGCCGGCCAGAAGCCCGTGCTCTCGCGCACCAAGAAGGCCATTTCGAATTTCAAGCTCAAGCCCAACCAGGTGACCGGCTGCCACGTCACTTTGCGTGGCGACGCCATGTGGGAGTTTCTCTGCCGTCTGCTCGCGGTCGCGCTGCCTACCATCCGTGACTTCCGTGGGGTCGGTTCAAAGCTTGACGGTCAGGGCAACTACAACCTGGGGATCGCCGATTTCACCATTTTCCCCGAGATCACGGTTGAGAACGTCAAGAAGACCATGGGCCTCGACATCACCATCGTCACCACCGCCCAGAACGATGATGAGGGGCGTGAGTTGCTGAAGCTGCTCGGCATGCCGTTCCGCCGCATTGAATCGCAGCCGACCCAGCCGAAACCCGCCGCCGCCTGACCCTTTCCGCCATGCCCAAGACCTCCGCCATTGAGCGCAACAAAAAGCGCATCGTCCTCTCAGCCAAGTTCGCGCCCCTTCGCGCCGAGCTCAAGGCCATCCTCGCCAACCCCGCCACGACGGACGAGCAATTTTTCGCCGCGCAGAAAAAGTTGCAGAAGCTGCCCAAGAATTCCTCGCCGGTGCGGATCCGTAACCGCTGCTCCCTCAGCGGCCGCCCGCGCGCCTACATTGGTGCGTTCGGCGTGTCCCGCATCACCTTCCGCGAGCTCGCGCTTGCCGGGAAAATCCCCGGCGTCACCAAATCCTCCTGGTAAAAATCCTTTGGCCTCCGGGAGTCGGATATGACCCGCCGGCCGGTATAACCCAACATCCGCCATGACCGATCCTGTCAGCGACTTCCTCACCCGCCTTCGCAACGCGTCGAAAGCCGGCCTTGCCGAGTGCGTCTCGCCGCACTCCAAGCTCAAGCAGAGCCTCGCCACCATTCTCAAGGCCGAAGGCTACATCTCCGATTATGCCGACGGCACGGACGCGCTGGGGCACAAGACCCTCGTCGTCAAAATGAAGTACGTCGCCAGCGCACCCGCGCTCACGAACCTTACGCGCGTCTCGACGCCCGGCCGCCGTCTTTATTTTCGCTACACCGAGATCCCGCGTGTCCTCAACGGACTCGGCATCGCCATCCTTTCCACCTCGAAAGGGCTGCTCAAGGATCAGGACTGTCGTCGCCAGAAGGTCGGCGGCGAGCTGGTCTGCAACGTCTGGTAACACCGCACCCACCATGAGCCGCATCGGCAAACAACCCGTTCCCATCCCCGACAAGGTCAAGGTTGACATCCAAGGTCATACCGTCCGCGTTGAGGGTCCCAAAGGCAAGGTCGCCAAGACCTTCGCGCCAGTCGTGAGCATCACACTGGCCGATAACAAAATCACCGTCGCCCCGACGGCCGACACCAGCCGCTTCGCCAAGGCCATGTATGGCACCGCGCGTTCGGTGATCGCCGGCATGGTCAAGGGCGTGTCCGATGGCTACAAGAAGGAGCTTGAAATCCAGGGCGTCGGCTTCAAGGCGAACCTCAAGGGCAGTCAGCTCGATCTCGCCCTAGGCTACTCGCATCCGATTCTGTTCGACATTCCCGAGGGCATCAAGATCACCGTCGTCGAGGGCACCAAGCTCTCGATCGAAGGCGCGGACAAACAGCTCGTTGGTCAGGTCACCGCCGAGATTCGTGCCTACTACCCGCCGGAGCCTTACAAGGGCAAGGGTGTCCGCATCGTGGGCGAACATGCCGAGCGCGTCCGCCGCAAGGAAGGCAAGACCGTCGCCTGACGTCTGTGCCGGTTTTCTTCCTCTTCTTCATTTACAACTTTCTCCCTTCCCGATGAACACTGTCCACAAAGCCGTGATGCGCCAGAAGCGCCGCTGGCGTATCCGCAAAAAGGTCGCCGGCACCTCCACGCGCCCGCGCCTCTGCGTGACCTTTACCGCCAAGCATATCTATGCGCAGGCTGTCAACGACGATACCGGTGCCACGCTTGTTTTCCTCGGCACGCTCGATCCCGAGCTGCGCCGCCAGAAATTGGCCGCCAATCTCGCCGGGGCCAAGGCCCTCGGGCTCGCGTTCGCCACCAAGGCCAAGGCCGCCGGTCTGGGGCTGGTGGTGTTTGACCGCGCCGGCGCACTCTACCACGGCAAAGTCAAAACCTTCGCCGACGCCGCGCGCGAAGGTGGCCTCCAATTCTAAAAATAGCATGAGCACCGAACCCGATACCATTTCCCAGACCGCCGCGTCCGCCGTTGAGGCTGCTGCTCCATCCGCCGCCCCGTCCACTCCGTCCGCCCCGCCATCCGATCGTCCTCAGCGCGGCCCGCGCCGTGATGGCCCTGGTGGTGGCAATCGTGGACCGCGTCGCGATGACCGGAACAAGCCCGCCACAACCAATCCTGACGGCAGCCCCGCGATGCTGGAGAAAATCGTGTTCATCAACCGTTGTGCCAAGGTCGTCAAGGGTGGCCGTCGTTTCAGTTTCGCTGCGCTCGCCGTGGTCGGCGACCAGAAGGGAAACATCGGCGTGGGCATCGGTAAGGCCAACGAGGTGCCTGAGGCCATCAAGAAAGGCACGGCCAACGCCCACAAGCGGATGATCCATGTCAAGCTAAAGGGTGACACCATTCCTCACGACGTCTTCGGCGAATACGATGGGGGCAAGGTTTTGCTCAAGCCCGCCTCGACCGGCACCGGCCTCATCGCCGGCGGTGCAGTTCGCGCTGTGCTGGAGGCCGCCGGGGTCAAGAATGTGCTCACCAAGTCCATGGGTTCGAGCAATCACATCGCGGTGGTACACGCCACCATCGCCGCGTTGCAGCAGCTTCGCCTCGCGGCCGACATCCACGCCATCCGTAAGGCCTCGTAAAATTTAATCCGAGTCTGGCTCCGCCCCATGCGGATCCGGGCGTATATAGGAACCATCATGAAACTCCACGAACTCAAAAACACTCCCGGTGCCGTCCACCGCAAGAAGCGCGTCGGCTGCGGCGAAGGCAGCGGCCACGGCAAGACCAGCGGCCGCGGCGGCAAGGGTCAGACGGCTCGCAGCGGCGGCAGCATCCGTCCCGGCTTCGAGGGCGGGCAGATGCCGCTCTACCGCAAGCTCCCGCACCGGGGCTTCAACAACTATGAATTTCGCACGGAGATCGCCGTCATCAATGTGGGTGATCTCGCCCAACTCGATGCCGCTGTGACCGAGACCAACGCCATCTTGCTGGCCGCTGCCGGCCTCATCCGTGGCGGCGAGAAGTCGGTCAAGGTTCTCGGCGATGGCGAACTCAACCGTGCGCTTAAGGTCACGGCCGCGAAGTTTTCCGCCTCCGCCAAGGCCAAGATCGAGAAAGCGGGCGGTCAGGCTCTCGTTGGCTGACCCACGCAATGGGTGATCTGATGATCCATGATTGATGAGGGAAACCTGTCCTCCACCGGAGCATAAATCCCAAAATCATAAACTCTCCCCCGTGTTTTCCGCCTTCACGAATTCCCTGAAAATCCCGGAGCTGCGCTCCCGGATTATTTACACGCTCGCACTGCTGTTCGTGTCACGGGTCGGCACGCATATCCCGCTTCCCGGAGTGGATCCGACACCGCTCAAGGCGTTTTTTGACGCCAACAATGGCGGGGCCAGCGGGGCGGTGATGGGCCTGTACAACATGTTCACGGGCGGTGCCCTGATCAAGGGTGCGGTCTGCGCGCTGGGCATCATGCCCTACATCAGCGCGTCCATCATTTTCCAGCTGATGACCGCCGTGCTCCCCGGCCTGAGCCGGCTGGCGCAGGAGGGTGATGTGGGCCGGCAGAAGCTGACCCAATATACCCGCTACGCCACAGTTCTCATCTGTGTCATCCAAGGCGTGTTGCTCATTCTGGCGCTCGAACATCCCAGCCAGCTTTTTCATGATTATAACGGCCCGGACATCATCATTGTCTCGCATGGATGGTTTTTGGCGACCTCCGTGGTGCTGTTGACGGCGGGTACGATGCTGCTCATGTGGCTGGGCGAACAGATCACCCAGCGCGGTATCGGCAATGGGGTGTCTCTCCTCATCACGGTCGGCATCTTGGCGGACATTCCGGGCGCGGCGGTCGCCACTTGGCAGCTCTTTTTCAAGCCGGTTGGTGCGGGGGCAAACTTGGGCCTGCCGGTGGCGGCCATCATGGCCATGCTATTCATAGGTGTTACGGTTGGCATCATTTTGGTGGTACAGGGCCAGCGGAAAATTCCGGTGCAATATGCCAAGCGCGTCGTCGGCAACAAGGTCATGGGCGGGCAGAGCTCGTTCTTGCCGCTTAAGGTCAACTACTCGGGCGTCATGCCGGTCATTTTTGCCAGCGCGATCCTGCTGTTTCCTCAGCAGATTCTCCAGTGGATCGGGGCGGCTTGGAACTTTCCCAAGCTCAGCGAGTTTTCTCAAAACTTGGTGCGCGGGCATTGGTCTTACTACGTCGGCTTTGGCCTGCTCATCTTGTTTTTCAGCTATTTTTGGGTGGCGGTTATGTTCAAGCCCATTCAAGTCGCCGACGACCTGAAGAAGCATGGTGGCTATGTCCCCGGGGTGCGGCCTGGCGAGCCCACAGCGAAGTTCTTGGATTTCGTCATGACGCGCCTCACTCTGGCCGGGGCGGTTTTCCTCACGATCATTGCGGTCATGCCGGACATCTTGCTCAATGGGTGGGGTGTTCCCGGGCGCGTCGCTTATTTCTTTGGTGGCACGGGCATGCTGATCACTGTTGGCGTCATTCTGGACACCATGAAGCAGGTTGAGACCTTCCTGCTCCAGCGGCACTACGACGGGTTCCTCAAGAAAGGCCGTATCCGCTCGCGGGCCGACACTCGTCAGGGCATGACCGGCGACGCTCTCGGGAACGAGGCGCTCATGAAGATCGTTGTGCCGGTGGCGGCCATCTTCCTCGTGGGTCTCATCGCCTGGTTCGTCCAGGTTGTGCGAAGCTGATAATTGAGGCTTTACATGACCCGTGACGTCTGCACAGTCTGACCCTTTTCCCAACTCGGGCCTCCGGGCCCGGGTTAAGCTGGTGATACTTGGTTCGCCCAGTCCTTCCTCCGAAGCCCTGATGAACCGAATGCGTTCTTTGAATCTCGAGCACGTCTCTCCCGCCCGCCTGATGCTGTCGGAGATTTCGCGCCGTCCTACGTCTTCCGCTCAGGCGGATGATGCCGCCACTCTCGCCCTATTGCGTCGGTGGTTCTGGTCGCGCAAACCTGATGCGGGTTTTGTCCTCACGGACTTCCCGGCTACGCTGCTCCAAGCCAAAGTGTTTGATGAATGGCTCGACGCCCGCGCCGAGTCGCTGGATGCCGTCATCCTCGCCGATCCGGCTACCGCCGCCTCGGCAGTCATCAAACACTACCGCACGCTTGGCCTCCTCTCGGAGGAGGCCGAATTCGCCGCATGATCCCGATCAAAGACAAAATCGGCATCGCCAAAATGCGCGCGGCCTGTGCGGTCGCGGCCTCGGTGCTGCAGGAGTTGAAACAACTCGTGCGGCCAGGGGTGACGACCTACGACTTGGATCAGGCCGCGCGCGATTTCATCGCGCGCCACGGAGCTAGGAGCGCTTGTTACGGTTACCAGTTACACTCGCGGCGTTATCCTGCCTATAGCTGTATCTCGGTCAACGAGGAGGTAGTGCATGGCATCGGCTCCCTGAAGCGGGTCCTCCGCGACGGCGATATTGTCACCTTGGATGTTGTGGTCGAATACCAAGGCTACATCGGCGACAATGCGTTTACCATCCCGCTGCTGCCCATTGCCCCCCGGGTCGCGGATCTGCTCCGTGTCACGCAGGAGGCGCTGGTAATCGGCATCGCGGCCGCGACGGTCGGCAACCGGATCGGCGACATCTCGCAGGCCGTCCAGCGTCATGTCGAAGGCAACGGTTTCAGCGTCGTCCGTGACATGGTTGGCCATGGCGTCGGTCTCACGATGCACGAGGAGCCGCAGATCCCGAACTTCGTGGAAAAGAAACGCCATCGCACGGACGAGATCAAGCCGGGCATGACCCTCGCCATCGAGCCCATGGTCAACCTCGGCGGCCCAAAGACGAAGACCCTCGCGGATGGTTGGACTTGTGTCACTGCCGACGGCCAGCCCTCCGCCCACTTTGAGCACACGGTGCTCACCACCGAACGTGGCCCCGAGATTCTCACCCTGCCGCCCGCCGGCTCCTAAAATTTCCTTCTCCCGCCTTTTATCCTTCAACTCTCACCTTTCACCTTAACCACCCATGCCACGTCTCCTTGGTGTCGAAATCCCCGCGAAAAAGAAAGTCGCGTACTCCCTCCGTTACATCTACGGCATCGGCCCGCAACGCGCCGATCAGGTCGTCGCTGAGGCCGGCCTCGATGTGAACATGCGCGCCGCCGACCTGACGGAGGAGCAGCTCAACAAGATCCTCCACATTATCACCGAGCACAAGTGGGTCGTCGAGGGTGACCTCCGCCGTGAGCTTGCCGGCAACTTGAAGCGCTTGCAGGCGATTAACTGCTATCGTGGCGTTCGCCACCGCAAGGGCCTGCCCGTCCGCGGTCAGCGCACCAGCACCAATGCCCGCACCCGCAAGGGGCCCCGCCGCACGGTCGGCGTGAGCAAACCCGCCGCTGAGTAATCCTCTTAAACTTTCCCAATATGGCCGAAGAAAAGTCTGCTCCCAAAAAAGAACGCGCCCCCGCAAAGGATGCCGTTACTGCTGCGCCCGCTCCGGAAGCATCCGTGGCCGCCGAGAAAAAGCCCAAAGGGCCAAGGTCCGCTCCAACGGACAGTGCCGCCCCGGTGGCCGCCGCGGCTCCCGCCGCACCGGCCAAGCCCGTCGAGATGATCGGCGGTGTCGCCCGCCAGCCCACCGCCGAAGAACTACTCCGCGAAGAGATGGGAGCGATCAAGGTCCGCAAGGCCAAGGGTTCGAAGAACGTGACCTCCGGCATCGTTCACGTTCTCGCCTCCTTCAACAACACCATCGTCTCCATCACCGACCAGAAGGGCGCGGTCATCGCTTCCTCCACCGCCGGCAAGTGCAACTTCCGCGGCTCGCGCAAGTCCACCGCCTACGCCGCGCAGGTCGTCGCGCAGGACGCCGCCCGCAACGCCATGTCGCACGGCCTGAAGGATGTCGTCATCCGCGTTTCCGGCCCCGGTCTTGGCCGGGACTCGGCCATTCGGGCGCTGCAGGCCATCGGCCTGGAAATCCACTCCATTATTGATGTCACCCCGATCCCGCACAACGGGTGCCGCCCGCGCAAACGCCGCCGCGTGTAAACCGCCGGCCATCCTAAATCTTCAATCGTAAATCATAAATCTCCATGGCTCGTTATACCGGCCCCACCACCCGCATCAGCCGCCGTTTCGGCCAGTTCATTCTGGGCTCCGGCAAGGCATTTGAGCGCCGCAATTTTCCCCCGGGCGTTCACGGCCCCAAGTCTCGGAGCAAGCACTCCGAGTACGCCGTCGGCCTGCGCGAAAAACAGAAGCTTCGCGCCATCTACGGTGTGCTAGAGCGCCAGTTCCGTCGCGTGTTTGCCATCGCCAAGTCGGAGCGCGGTGTCACCGGCGAGCGTTTCCTCCAGTTGTTGGAGACGCGTCTTGACAGCGTCATCTACCTTCTTGGCTTCGCTCGTTCTCGCGCGGCCGCCCGTCAGTTCGTCAACCACGGTCACATCCGGGTTAATGGCCACAAGGTGGATATCGCCAGTTACAACGTGCAGCCCGGTGACGAGCTGGAGATCAAGGATCGTCCCGCTGCCCGCCAGCTCGCCACTCGCAACCTTGAAGACAACCGCGCCCGTGCGGTTCCTGGCTGGCTTGCCCTCAACGCCGAGCAGTTCAAAGCCACGGTCGTGCGTCTGCCCAAGCGCGACGAAATGGCCCCCGAGGTCAACGACCAGCTTATCGTCGAGTTTTACTCTCGCTTCTGATTCCTGCCGGGCGCGCCCTTGGAGGACCGCCCGGTTGCGTTAGCCGGGTCGCAACCACCCATTTTCATCTTCATTTCACTCAGACTCAAAACTCATCCGCCATGTCCAAACGCCTCGGAAAATTCGAACTCCCCAACAAGCTCACCAAGGTCGAGGAAGGCTCCACGCCGACCTACGCCAAGTTCATCGCCGAGCCCTTTGAGGCCGGCTTTGGCCACACCATCGGCAATTCCCTGCGCCGTATCCTGCTCGGTTCGATTGAGGGCAGCGCCATCTCCTCCATCAAAATTGATGGCGTGAACCACGAGTTTCAGTCCGTGGACGGCGTCGTGGAGGATGTGACGGACATCGTGCTCAACCTCAAAAAGGTCCTCGTCGTTTCCCAGAAACGGGAGCCGGTCACGCTCACGCTCAAGGCGGCCAAGGCCGGCCGCGTCACTGCGGCCGACTTGCAGGCCGATGCCAATATTACGATCGTCAACCCCGACCAGCTGATCTGCACCCTGAGTGCCAAGCGCGCCTTTGAGGCCGAAGTTGAGATCAAGACCGGCCGCGGTTATTGCCCCGGTGTTGAGAACAAGAAAGAGGAGCAGGCCATTGGGGTGATTTCCATTGACACCATCTTCGCCCCCGTGCGCCTCGTCAAATACTCGGTTGAGGCCACCCGCGTCGGCCAGATCACGGACTACGACAAGCTGATCCTCGAAATTTGGACCGATGGTCGCATCACGCCGGATGATGCCCTAAAGCAGGGCTCCTCCATCCTCAAGCATCACCTTGATGTCTTCGATCGTGCCAGTCAGGAGCAGTACGAGTTCGACAGCAAACAGAACGAGGTATCCGACGAGCAGAACAAGCTCCGCAAGCTCCTCAACATGTCGGTCAACGAGATCGAGCTGTCCGTGCGTGCCGCGAACTGCCTCAACAACGCGAACATCACCACCGTCGGCGAACTCGCGATGAAGACCGAGCAGGAAATGCTCAAGTATCGCAACTTCGGCAAAAAGTCCCTCAACGAGATCAAGGAAAAGCTCGAAGCTCTCGGCCTCTCCCTCGGCATGAAGTTCGACGAGCGCCTGCTCGATACCAAGAAGGAAGCGTGAGCGAATTTTCGATTTTGGATTTTCGATTGCCCCGGCGGTCGGAAGTCCAAATCCAAAATCGAGAATCCAAAATCAAAAATAATTTCGGTTCTCGCGCCGTCCGCTGCCGCCCCACGCTGCGACCGGATTGCCGATCGGGAACCGCCTAAAACCAAACCACCATGCGTCACGGAAAACACCACGCCTCACTCGGCGTCACCATCGGGCATCGCCGCGCGATGCTCTCCAACCTCGCCGCCGCGCTCATCACGCACGGTCGGATCGAGACCACCCTCACCAAGGCCAGGGCGCTCCGCCCCTTCATCGAGAAGGTCATCACCAAGGCCAAGCAGGCGGCGGCCAAGGCCGAGCAGAAGGACGCCATCCATCTTCGTCGCATCGCGCTCTCAGCCGTGCGCGACGAGACGGCCGTCACCCTGCTCTTTAATGAGAAGTACAAGGAGTTCGTCAGCCGTCCCGGCGGCTATACCCGCATTTACAAGCTGGGCCCGCAGCGCATCAGCGATGCCGCCGAGATGGCCATCATCGAGGTCATCAAGGCGGATGACACCGGCTACAAAAAGTCCAAGGGCCGCAAGTCCGCCAAGTCCGCCAAAGTGAAGACCGCGCCGGCCACGACCGCGACGGCTGCGGAAGCGCCTGCCGCAGCCGCACCCGAAGCCAAGGCCTGACCCGCCGCGCCAAGTTTGCGAACTACGCCTGCCGTGCCCTGTGCATGGCAGGCGTTTTGTCAGCCGGGATGGAAGATCACCTCGGCTGGCCGGAAGCCGGCGCGGGGGAGGGTGCCGGAAGGGCGGCAGCGAGGGTAGCCCGTGTCCTGGCGCTGGTGCGGTTGGCTTACGGGTTGAGCGCGGCCAGGCGGCCGGCGGCCTGCTCCCATGCGGTGGTTGCGGCGGCGAGCTGGTCCACGATCACACTGAGCTCGCGGTTCAGGTGCTGGGCCTTGCCGGGTTGCGTGTAGGTCTCGGGCGCTTCGAGGGCGGCCGTAAGCTCGTTTTGCTTCGCTTCGAGCTTGGAGACGTTTTCCTCGAGATGGCCGACTTCGGCTCGGAGCTTTTTGATCTCGGCAGGATTGGCCTTGGACTTGGTGGCTGCGGGGGGCGCGGCCATCGGGGTCCGGTTGGAACCGGAGTGGGCGGCGGCCTGATTCTGCTTCGGCCGCGCGTCGGTGAAACCGGCCGTGAGGGCGGCGCGCTCGTTGGAGGCCTTCGACTTGTCGAGGTAGTAGTCGTAGTTGCCGGCGTAGGGGGTGAGCCGGCCGGAGTGAACGTGGAGGACGTTTTGCGCGAGCTGCCGGATAAAATGCACGTCGTGGCTGATGAAGATGAGCGTGCCCTCGTAGCTTTTCAGCGCACCGACGAGCGCGTCAATCGAGGCGATGTCCAGATGGGTCGTCGGCTCGTCCATCAGGAGCAGGTTGGGCGGCTTCACGAGGAGCCGGGCGAGAGCGAGGCGGGACTTTTCGCCACCGGAAAGGACGGAGACCTTTTTATGAACGTCATCCTTGCGAAAAAGAAAGGCACCGAGAATCGCCCGGCCCTGCTGTTCGGTGAGCTGGTTTTCATTGGTCCGCAGCTCCATCACGTTTTCAAACACACTCGCGTCGGCGTGCAGGTTGTCGAGGCGGTTTTGGGCAAAGTAGCCGGTGATCACGTTGCTGCCGAGCTCGCGCACGCCGCCTTGGATCGGGATGACATCGCCGAGGATTTTGAGCAGCGTGGACTTGCCCGCGCCATTGGGGCCGACGAGCACGATGCGCTGGCCGCGCTCGCAACTGAAGTTCAGGTCGCGGTAGACGACATGGTCCCCGTAGGACTGCTGCACATGCTCAAGCTCAATGACCTTGAGCCCGGAGCGCGGCGGCTGGGGGAACTTAAAGTGGATCCGCTTCAGCTCATCCTGCGGTTCCTCGACGGCGACGGCCTCCAGGCGCTCGATCTGCTTTTCCTTCGATTTGGCGCGCGAAGCCATCGAGGCTTTGGCTCCGAATCGGTCCACAAATTTCTGGAGATGGGCGATTTCGCGCTGCTGGTTCTTGAATGCGGCAGCCTGCTGATCCTTCCGCGCCTCCTTCTCGGCCAGATAGTCGTCGTAGTTGCCGGTGTAGCGGTTGAGGCGGCAGCTCCGCAGCTCGAGGATGCCGGTGCAGAGGACGTTGAGAAAGGCGCGATCGTGCGAAATGACCACGAGGCCGCCGGGGTAGCGCGTGAGGTAGTCTTGAAACCACAGCAGTGCCTCAAGGTCGAGATGGTTGGTCGGCTCGTCGAGGAGCAGCAGGGCGGGCTCGGCCACCAACAGCCGGGCCAGGTGGGCGCGCATCACCCAGCCGCCCGAGAAAGTCTTGGCGAGCTTGTCGCTGTCGCCTTCGCGGAAGCCGAGGCCGGCGAGGATCTTCTTCGCGCGCGGCTCCAGCGTGTAATCAATGTCGTAGTCGTCGTCGGTTTCCGGGAGCAGTTTTTTCCCGCTGGTGGCGATCTGGATGATCGTCTCGTCGCCGACGGGTGCGCTCTCCTGGGGCAGGAAGCCGAAGTCGGCGCCGCGTTCCCATTCGATGGTGCCCTCGTCAGGTGCCTCTTCGCCCAGGATGAGATTAAAGAGCGTGGATTTGCCCGCGCCATTGGGCCCGACGAGGCCATAGCGGTCGGTGCGGGCGATGAACAGCGACACATCCGCGAAGAGTTCGCGGGTGCCGTAAGACTTGGAAACGTCGGCGATGGTGAGCATCGGAACCGGCCAGCAAACCAGCCCGGCGCGCGGTGGGCAAGACGAATGCTGGGACGGGCGAAATCATTGTAGGGCGGGGTCGCCGAACCCCGCCTCGGCACGGTTTGCCGCGGGCCTACAGCAAATCGTTCAGCGCCTCGTTGGCGGTGCGGAGGCGGGAGGCGAGCGTGTTGATCACGAGGCGGTGGAGCTTGCCTGCGAGCACGGGGTCTTCCGCTTCCATCTGCGCGAAACTGTCGCGCGTGATGCACAGCAGATGGGTGGACGTGTCGGCGCAGATGTCGGCGCTGCGCGGCGCGCCGCTGTAGAAGCCCATCTCGCCGATGATTGTGCCGGGGCCGTAAGTGCGGAGGCGTTTGCGGAAGTCGGAGCCTTTGATCACGAGCTGGATGCTCACGCGCCCCTTGAGCACGATGAAGAGCGCGTCGCCGGCGTCGCCTTTGCGGATGAACGTCTCGCCCTCGGGGGCCGTTTGCTCTGCGAAGTGGCGCGCGACGGTCTCGGTCTCGGTGGGCGTGAGGCCCCCGAGCATCTGGCCGAGGGTGATCTGCTCGACGGCCTCGCTGAGGACCGTCTGCTCGGCCCATTCGAGGCCGCGGTCGAGGTCGGGAAAACTTCGGGCGGGGCTGCGTGCGATGTCGAGGCCGCTCGCGAGCATTTTTTCCCGCAACGCCGGGGAAACGCCGGTGAACACCACCTGGGTTTTCGCGTCGGCGCAGAGCTTGAGGAGCTTGCGCATGACCATGACGGACGAGGCGTCAATGCCGCGCACGAGCCAGAAATCGAGGAGCAGCACGCGGGCCTTGCCGGGCACGTCGCGCAACTGGTCGAGCACGGCCGTGGCGGTGCCGAAGAACAGGTAGCCTTGGAAAACTGCGCCCTGCAGATGCTCGCCGTGGCGACGCAGCCAGTCCATTTCCTTGGGCAGGCGCTCGACGTTGGAGTGGCGCACCATGCCGTTGAAACGGTGTTTCACGACCGAGGTGCGGCTGAACGTCACCACAAAGCTGACCATCGAAAATACCACGCCGAGCAGCACGCCCGGCACGATGCCGAAGCCCACCACAATTGCGAGGATCGCCAGCATCGTGAGGTAGTCGCCGCGCGGCATCTCGTGCCGGCTGTCCCACAGCCAGTGCATCAGCAGCGAGACGCCGAGGTAAAACACCAGCCCGGTGAGCACCGGCTTGGGCAGCAGCGCCACCGCGCCCGGCGCGAAGAGCGTGAGCAGCAGCACCAAGGCCACGCAGACGCGGCCCGCCCACGGCGAGTTGGCCCCGGCGCGGAGGTTGAGCAGGCTGCGGTTGAATGAGTTCACGGCGACCAGCCCGCCGAGAAGACCGCTCAGGAAATTCGCCAGCCCGAGCGCCTTGAGCTCGCGGTCGAAGTCGGCGTCCAGCCCGGTGGCGTGGTCGAGGCTGGTGGCGTTGAGCAGGATGGTGACAACGACGACCATCGTCATCGCGGCGAAATCGTTGACGTGTGCGACAATCAAATCCCAGCGCACATGGCCCCACGTCAGGTTGAACGGCTGGCTCCATGCGCCGGGCTTGAGCGGGCTGAGCAGCAGGCCGGACATGTGCGCCGCCGCAAGGCCGGTGCCGGTCGCGAGGAGCGCGACGTGAAACAAAACCGCCGCGCCAAAAATCACGCCGGGAATCACGAGAAAATGTTTTGAGACGCGCATCAGCACGAGCAGCGCCGCCGCCACGACCGCCGCCGCCGCCCACGCCAGCGGCGGCACGGCCGCGATCTCCGCCCAGGTCGTGTGCGCGGGCGACGCGCCCACGAGCATTTTCCACGCGCCGGACACGAGCAGGAAACCGCTGCCTACCAGAAATCCACCCACCACCGGATACGGGATGTAGCGCACATAACGGCCCCAATGGCGAGCACCCAAAAAATACAGGATCAGCCCGCAACCCGACGCGGCGACGAAGAGAAACATCAGCACCGTCGGCAGCAAGTCCGCCGACTCCGCGCCGGTGGCTCCGCGCGCAATCTCGGCCGCGATGGCCCCGGCCGTGACCGCGAGGATGGCCGACGGGTTCGAGTCCGGCCCGCCCATCGCGAACCCAAACGAGCTCCGCCACGACAAGACCAAAATCGTCACGCAACTGCTCACGATGGCCGCCAGCACCGCCTGCCCCGAGTGCGGCGCGAGCGTGCCGCCGAAAATCAGCGTCGCGAAGCCGCTCGCGTAAGCGAGCGTCATCAGCGCGCAAATCGCCCCGGCGAGGACATTGGGTGCAAACGGCGGCGCGGCGGATTGGGTTTTGGGTGCGTTGGTCAAGCGTGAACGGACTACGCATGATTCCTGCCAGCGGCACGGCAAGATTTGCGGCGGCACGCGATGTTACTTTTGGGTTACGGTGAATTTGGCCAAACTTTGCCGTGCGGTTGCCGCACCGGCGGCGTTGCTTCCTCGCGTCTTGGCGCTTATCCCTTATTTTTTTTCTCATGCCCAACGCCCTCGCGCACGAAAAATCCCCCTACCTGCTCCAGCACGCGGACAATCCCGTCGCCTGGCTGCCGTGGGGCGAGGCGGCGTTTGCCAAGGCACGTGCGGAGCAGAAACCCATCTTCCTGAGCATCGGCTATTCGACCTGCCACTGGTGCCACGTCATGGCGCACGAGTCGTTCGAGCACGCGGACATCGCCGCGCTGCTCAACGCGCATTTTGTCCCCGTCAAGGTGGACCGCGAGGAACGGCCCGATGTGGACAAGATCTACATGACTTACGTGCAGGGGCTCACCGGTCACGGCGGCTGGCCGCTGAGCGCGTGGCTCACCCCGGAACTGAAGCCCTTTCATGGCGGCACCTATTTTCCACCGGAGGACCGGCAAGGACGGCCGGGTTTGGTATCGGTTCTGCGGGCCATCGCCAAGGGCTGGGCGGAGGGGCGGGAGAAGCTCGTTGCCGAGGCGGACCGGGTGATCGGCGTACTACGGGCGCAGCTGGAGCCGAAGGTGGAAGACAAAGGGCCTGGCGCCGGAAGGGGAGCGGCCCGGCTCGCCGATGTTGCGTCCGGTGCCAGGTCTGCGGACTCGCGTCTGGCCGAGGCGGGCGGGGAGGCCTTTGGGCATGGCTTCCAGCATTTTTACGAGGCATTTGATACACAGCATGGTGGCTTTGGCGGTGCGCCAAAATTTCCGTGTGCGTCGAACCTGAATTTTCTCTTCCGCGTCACAGTGCTCCAGGGGGAGGACTCGGGGCTGGGCCGGGAGGCGGGGCGCATGGCGACAGTCACGTTGCAAAAAATGGCGGGCGGCGGCATCCATGATCATGTGGGCGGCGGGTTCCACCGCTATGCAGTCGATGCGGGGTGGCTGGTGCCACACTTCGAGAAAATGCTCTATGATCAGGCGCAGATCGCGGTAAACGTCCTCGATGCCTACCTCGCGACGGGCGACGAGCGCTTCGCCTGGGTTGCGCGCGGGATTTTTGACTACGTCCTGCGCGACCTACTGGCGCCGGGGGGGGGGCTTTACTCGGCGGAGGATGCAGATTCGCTGTTGCCCGAGACTGCCAAACCAGGAGAGGGAGGGGAGGGGTGTCGAGTAGGGACAAGAGCGAAGGCCGAGGGCGCGTTCTACACGTGGACCCACGCGGAAATAGTCTCGGTGCTCGGTGCCGACGCGGGCTTGTTCTGCGCACACTTTGGCGTCAGGCCGGAGGGCAATGTGCGGGAGCAGCTCGATCCCCACGGCGAATTTACCGGCAAAAACATCCTCGCGCAGACCCGCCCACTGGCCGAGACGGCCCGGAAGCTCGGTCTTGATCTACTAGCTGCGGTGGCGTCGCTCGGTGGCGGACTGGAGAAGCTGCGCTTGGTGCGCGCTGCCCGGCCGCGGCCTCACCTTGATGACAAGATCATCACGGCATGGAACGGGCTGATGCTTTCGGCCTTCGCCCGCGGTGCGACCAGCCCGGCGGAGTGCCTTGGGGCGATGCGCGGGCGGTGCCGGACGGCGGCGGTGCGGGTGGCCGGATTCATCGAACGCGAGCTGTGGGACGATGCGCGCGGTGTGCTC